>JBGAIS010000161.1:0-7707 GCA_044225355.1 Casimicrobiaceae bacterium
GGGCGACCTGAAGGGCGACTTCCTGCGCGTCGTCCTCGCGCATCCCGCGAGCGGCGAGCGCGAGACCGTCACCCTCACCCGTGCCGGCAACGGCGACTTCGAGGGCGTCATGCGAAGCGAGCGCACGGGCCGGTGGACGATCGGCTTCGAGTCGCTCGACTGGCCGCTGCCGACGACGCTCATCGAGCGCAGCGTCGCGCATCCGTCCAGCGTGCGCGTGGCGACGTCGCCGTCCATCCGCTAGCCGCGAGCCCGCCATGCCTGGACGCTTCGCGCGGCTCGTGATGCAGGTCGCCTGGCCCGCCTTCCTGGCGGCGGCCGCGGCGGAGCTCGTGTTCTTCTCGATCTTCGACCCGTTCGAGCTGCACTTCTTCGGCAGGCCGCTCGACTGGTCGAGGCAGGCCATCTACGCGCTCGGCTTCTTCGGCTTCTGGGGCCTCGGCATCGCGTCGTCGACGCTCACGCTGCTGCTGGCCGATCGACAAGGCGCAGCGCGCGCCGCGTCCGTGCTGGACGACGAGCCTTAAAGGCCAGGCGATGAGCGCGGCCCTCCTCCTGAGCGCGCTCCTCGCGGGCCTCGTCGGCGGCTTGCATTGCGCCGCGATGTGCGGCGGCTTCGTCGCCGCCCTCTCCACCCGAGACCGCGCGCAGCCCCTGCGGCCGCTGCGAAGCCTCGCCGCGAGCCAGGCGGCGTATCACGCGGGCCGCGTCGCGTCGTACGCGCTGCTCGGCGCGGCGTTCGGCGCGACGGGCGCGGCGACGCTCGGGGCCATCGACCTCGTTCCCGTGCAGAAGGCGCTCTACGTCGTCGCCAACGCGATGCTCCTCGTGCTGGCCGCAAGCCTCGTCACGCGCGCCGCCGGGCACTCGTGGCTCGCGCGCGCGGGAACGCAAGTGTTCGCGCGCGTGCTGCCCGCCGTGCAGCCGCTCACCTCCGCGACGGGTCACGCGAGCCGGCTCGCCCTCGGCATGCTGTGGGGCCTCGTGCCGTGCACGCTCGTGTACGGCGTCCTGCCTCTCGCGCTCTTCGCGGGCGGCCCATGGCAGGGCGCGCTCGTCATGCTCGCTTTCGGGCTCGCAACGCTTCCGCATCTCGTCGGCGCGGCGTTCGTCGTCTCGCGGATGCGCCTGCGGCTGCAGGGCCTCGCGTTCCGCCGCGCTGCGGCAGCCCTCATGGTCGCGTTCGCGACTGCCGGCATCTATCGCGTGCTGTTCGTTCCCGAGGCGCTCGCGCAGGGGCCGTTCTGCCTCGTGCCTTAGCAGGGAGCGTCTGCGAAGGCGCGTCAGGACCCGGTCGACGACGCGGCGGGGCCGATCCCGATCGGCGGCGGCGCCAGCATCAGGATCCGCTCGAAGAGCTTGTGGTAGTCGCCTCCGGCGTCGGCGGCGGGCGCCGGCAGCGCGCCGCCCGCGAACGCGGCGTCGATCACGTCCCAATCCGCGGGCAGGAGATGCTCCTTCGCGAGCGGGAGGATCTCGCGCTCCTCGCGCCGCATGTGGTCGAACTCGAACGCGACGTATCCCTCGACCGCGGCGGCGAACGCCGGAAGCTCGGCCTCGCCGCCCTGCTGGTAGCGCGACAGCGCCTGCTGCAGCTCCTTGACGTAGCGCTCGCCCGCGCGATGCTCGCCTTCGAGGAGATCGAGCGCGGGGCCTGCGGATTCGCAGCGCGCGCGCAGGAAGCGGAAGAGGTACTGCGTCTCGCGCGGATGATGGACGCGCTCCGGGAAGGTGTCGATGTAGTAGAGCATCGCGCCCAGCACGTCGAAGCGGGGAGGCGCGCCGCGCTCGCGCGTGTCGCGCACGAGGTAGCGCATGCCGTGCAGCACGGCCGCGAGCGAGCGGTGGTCGTCCTTGATGATGCCTATCGCCTGCATGGGAACGTAAAGTCGTTCGTTGCCCGTCGGGGGCGCCGGTCTTATGATCGTCCGCGCAATCGCCCCGCCACGCCTTGACCGATGTCAACCACGCATTGAGCCCCGCCCCGAAGGACCCCGGCATCGCCGACCCGGCGCGCGCATCCCCGGGTCATGAGGCGCGCGTGTTCGCGCCCATGGTCGCCTGCCTCGCGCTCGCGCTGCTGCTGGGCCTCGCGGCGGCCGCGCGGCCGGACGACCGCGCGGCCCTGCTCGTCCTCTCGGCACTCGCCTCGGCCGCCGGCAGCGCCATGGCGATCGGCATGCTGTGGAGCCAGATCCGCCTGCGCCGCGCGACGCAGGCGGGTCTCCGCAGCGCCGAGGCCCGCGCGAGCGACCTCGTGGAGGCCGCGATGGACCCGATCGTCACCATCGACGACGCCCAGCGCGTGGTGACGTTCAACGCCGCCGCGGAGGCCGCGTTCGGATGGCCGCGCGAGCGCGTCCTGGGGCAGCCGCTCGCGATGCTCCTGCCCGAGCGCTTTCGCGCGCATCACGCCGATCACGTGGCACGCTTCGCGAGCACCGGCAGCACGGCGCGGCGCATGGGTGGCCACGCCGTGCTCGCGGCGCGGCGCGCCGACGGCCGCGAGTTCCCGATCGAGGCGTCCATCTCGCAGCATCTCGAGGACGGCCAGCGCAGGCTCACCGTGATCCTGCGCGACGTCACCGATCGCGTGACGGCACAGGCGATGCTCGCCGCGAGCGAGGCGCGGCTGCGCGGCATCCTCGATTCCGCGATGGACGCCATCATCACCGTCGATGCCGCGCAGCGCGTCGTCATCTTCAACGCCGCCGCGGAGTCCATGTTCGGCTACGGGCGCGACGAGGCGATCGGCGCGCCGCTCGAGACCTTCCTGCCCGCGCGCTATCGCGCGTCGCACGCCGCGTACGTCAAGGCGTTCGGCGAGAGCGGGCTCGCGTCGCGCCGCATGGCCGACACGCGCATCGTCACCGGACTGCGCCGCGGCGGCGACGAGTTCCCCATCGACGCCGCCATCTCGCACATGAAGGAAGGCGACGCCATCTTCTATACCGTCATCCTGCGCGACGTGAGCGCACGCGAGAAGGCGATGTCCGATCTGCGTCGCTCCCGACAGGAGCTCTCGGAGCTGGGCGCGGCTTCCGAGGCCACGCGCGAGCACGAGAAGACGCGCGTCGCGCGCGAGCTGCACGACGAGCTGGGCCAGGCGCTCACCATGCTGCGCATGGACGTCGCGTGGTGCCGTGCCCACGCGCCGGCGGATGCGCCGGGGTTCGCAGGCAAGCTCGATCGCATGGAGACGCTCCTCAAGGGGACGGTGGCGGCGACGCGCCGCATCGCTTCCGACCTGCGTCCGCTCATGCTCGACGACCTGGGGCTCGTCCCCGCGCTCGAGTGGCTGGTGCAGAATATGGCGCAGCGATCGGGCATCCGGTGCGATTTCTCGATCGACGACCCTTCGCTCAGCCTGCCCCCCGCTCCGTCGACCGCCATGTTCCGCATCGTGCAGGAAGCCCTGACCAACATCGCGAAGCACGCCAAGGCCACGCACGCCGAGGTGTCGATTCGCCGCGAGGGCGACGCCGTGCGGCTCGTCGTGCGCGACGACGGCGTCGGGTTCGCGCCCGCCGATCCTCGCAAGCCCGAGTCGTTCGGACTCCTGGGCCTGCGCGAGCGCGTGTCGCTCCTGCGGGGAACCGCGACCATCGCGAGCGCGCCGGGGTCGGGCACCACCCTCGAGATCACGCTGCCGGCGGGAGCCTCCTCGTGATTCGCGTCGTGATCGCGGACGACCACACGATCCTGCGCGAAGGCCTGCGCCAGTTGCTGGGCGCGGCCGACGACATCGCGGTCGCGGGCGAGGCGGCCGACGGTCACGAGGTGATGGCGCGCGTGCGCTCGGACGAGTTCGACGTCCTGCTGCTCGACATGTCGATGCCCGGCAAGAGCGGCATCGACCTCATCAAGCAGGTGAAGTCGGAGAAGCCCAGGCTCCGCGTGCTCGTGCTCTCGATGCACGAGGAGGCGCAGTACGCGGTTCGCGCCATCCGCGCGGGCGCGTCGGGCTACGTGACGAAGGACAGCGCCGCGACGCAGCTCGTCACCGCGATCCGCAAGGTCGCGGCGGGCGGCGCGTTCATCACCTCCGAAGTCGCGGAGCAGCTCGCCCTGGGTGCGATGCCCGGCGCCGACGTTCCGCCGCACTCGAAGCTCTCCGACCGCGAGTTCGAAGTCTTCGAGTTCCTGGTGGCGGGCGTGGGGGTGACGGACATCGCGGGGCGCCTCAACCTGTCCGCCAAGACCGTGAGCACGCACAAGGCGCGTCTCATGGAGAAGCTTGGCATCGACAACCAGGCCGACCTCGTGCGCTACGCGATGAAGCACAAGGGAGGTTGACCCCTCCCTGGGGTAGGAATCGCCCTACCCCTCGAATCAGGCGGCCCCGATCGCGCCAATCAGGCGCACCCGATGGGTCCACGTCCCGCACCGCGCCCACAATGGCGCCATGAATGCCGAGGGAAGCACCGAAGTCTTCATCGTCGACGACCTCCCGTCCATGCGGGCGAGGCTGCGCGAGCTCGTGGGCGAGGTCCCCGAAGTCCAAGTCGTCGGCGACGCGGGCACCACCTCCGATGCCATCGACGGCATCCTGGCGACGAGCCCCGCGTGCGTGCTCCTCGACTACCAGCTCATCGGCGGCACGGGCGTCGACGTCCTGCGCGCCGTGCACGCATCGTCGCCCGACACGGTGTTCGTCGTGCTGACCAATCACCCCGACCCGCAATACCGCCGCGCGTGCATGGCCGCGGGTGCGGACCACTTCCTCGACAAGAGCACCGAGTTCGACCGCATCGGCGACGTCCTCCGCACCCTGCGGAACGCGCCGCGCCCGTCACCATGACAGGAGCCACCCGAATGTCCGCCAACGCCCTCCTGCAACGAGGTGTCCCCCTCCCGGCGCCGCATCGCGCCGCCGCGGCGACGGTGCAGTCGATCCCCTGCAAGCGCCCCACCTGCACGACCTGCGGCTCGCTCGCATTCTGCCTGCCGCAGGGCATCGAGCAGGAGCCCACGTGGGAGCTCGACGCGCTCGTGTCGCACCGCGTCCGCCTGCGCAAGGGCGAGGTGCTCGTGCACAGCGGGGATGCGTTCGCGGCGCTCTTCGCCATCCGCAGCGGATCGTGCAAATCGGTGGTCACCACGCCGAGCGGCCAGGAGCAGATCGCGGGCTATCACATCGCGGGCGAGGTGCTGGGCGCGGAGGCCATCTTCTGCCGCACGCACGACTCCACGGTCACCGCGCTCGAGGACAGCGAATTCTGCGTGATGCCGTTCGATCGCATGGAAGCGCTCGCGCGCCGCAACGGCGACTTCCAACGCAGCCTCAACTCTCTTCTCTCGCGCGAGATCAGCCGCGAGCGTCGCGTCATGCTCATGCTCGGGACCATGCGCGCGGAACAGCGGCTCGCGGCGTTCCTCCTGGACCTCGCGGATCGCTATCGTGCGCGCGGCTACTCGTCGAGCGAGTTCGTGCTGCGCATGACGCGCGAGGAGATCGGCAGCCACCTGGGGCTCAAGCTCGAGACGGTGAGCCGGCTCTTCTCGCGCTTCCACCAGGACGGCCTCATCCGCGTGCAGGGTCGCGACGTCAAGCTCCTCGACCGCGTGGCGCTCGCGCAGCTCGTCGACGCGACGCTCCAATAGCCACGGAGCACGCGGCAACGGCGCAGGCGTACACTGTCGAAGCACCGCGACCATGCGCGGCGCCCGCCTCATGACCCTCGACTGGACCTCGTTCACGCCCTACGCGTCCGCCCTCGGCGGCGCGATGATCGGCGCCGCCGCGGCCATCCTCGTGCTCTTCACGGGCCGCATCGCGGGCGTGAGCGGCATCCTGGGAGGCTTGCTGCGACCGCAGCCCGGCGGCGTCTCGTGGCGCGTCGCGTTCCTCCTCGGGATCGTCGCGGCACCCGCGCTGTACGCGATCGCGGCACCCTTGCCCCCCATCGCCATCGACACGCCGACGGCCACGCTCGCGCTCGCCGGCGCGCTGGTCGGCATCGGCACCCGCTACGGCGCCGGCTGCACGAGCGGGCACGGCATCTGCGGCGTGTCGCGCCTGTCGATGCGCTCGATCGTCGCCACCGCGTGCTTCCTCGCCACGGGGTTCGCGACGGTCTTCGTCGTGCGCCACCTCCTGGCCTGACCGTGCCGGCCCTCGTCGCCTTCGCTTCGGGACTCGTCTTCGGGCTGGGTCTCATCGTCGCCGGCATGGCGAACCCGGCCAAGGTGAAGGCCTTCCTCGACCTCGCCGGCGCGTGGGACCCCTCGCTCCTCTTCGTGATGGCGGGCGGGATGGCCGTCGCGGCGGTCGCGTTCGCGGTCGCACGCCGGCGCACGACGACGCTCCTCGGCGCGCCGCTCGCGCTGCCCGCGACGCGCGGGATCGATCGCCGCCTCGTCGCGGGCAGCCTCGCGTTCGGCGTGGGGTGGGGACTCGCGGGCATCTGCCCCGGACCCGCGCTGCTGCTGCTCGGCGCCGGCCGCGAGCAAGGGGTCGTGTTCTTCCTCGCCATGCTCGCGGGCATGGGCGCGTTCGAGATCGCCGAGCGTCTTCGCGTACGCCGGGTGCCGGCGTAGCGGCGCAAGGAGGCCTCATGATCGTCTTCCGCCAGCTCTTCGACCCGCAGTCGTCCACGTACACGTACCTCGTGGGCGACTCACGCAGCCGCGAGGCGGTGCTGATCGACCCGGTGTTCGAGCAGGCGCGCCGCGACGACGCGCTCCTTCGCGAGCTGGGGCTCACGCTCGTCGCCACGCTGGAGACGCACGTCCATGCCGACCACGTCACCGGGGGATGGCTCCTGAAGCAGGGGCACGCGAGCAAGCTCGTGGTATCGAGGGACAGCGGCGCGGAGGGTGCGGATCGATGCGTGGCGCACGGCGATCGCGTGAGCATCGGCGAGCGCTGGCTCGAGGTGCGCGCCACGCCCGGGCACACGCACGGATGCGTGAGCTACGTCCTCGACGACGAGTCGATGGCGTTCACGGGGGATTGCCTCCTCATTCGAGGCAGCGGCCGCACCGACTTCCAGCAGGGCGACGCGCGCACGATGTTCCGCTCGGTGAAGAGCCAGATCCTGTCGCTGCCGCCGACGTGCCTCCTGTACCCCGCGCACGACTATCGCGGGCTGACGGTGACGAGCGTCGCCGAGGAGCGCGCATTCAACCCTCGCCTCGGCGGTGACATCAGCGAGGGCGATTTCGTCGGCTACATGACGAACCTCGGGCTGCCGCATCCCAAGCTCATGGACATCGCGGTGCCGGCGAACTTGAAGTGCGGCGAGCCCGACCAGGGCAAGGCGCCCGCGTCGCACCCGACGTGGGCGCCGCTCACGTTCACGTTCGCGGGCATCTGGGAGCTCACGCCCGCTGCGCTGGAGGAGCACCTGCGCAACGTGCAGGTGGTCGACGTGCGCGAGCGCGACGAGTATGTCGGCCCGCTCGGCCACATCGGCGGCTCCACGCTCATCCCCCTCTCGGAGCTGCCCGCGCGCGCGGGCGAGCTGTCCAAGGATAAGCCCATCGTAACCGTGTGCCGCTCCGGCGCGCGCTCGGCGCAGGCCGTGGTGCTGCTCGGCAAGGCCGGCTACGCGGACGCCGCGAACATGTCGGGCGGCATGCTTCGCTGGCGCGCCGAGGGCCTGCCCGTCGTCGCCGCGCGCGACTGACCGCTTCGCTCATCGAAGGAGATCTCCCGTGTTCAAGCGCATCCTCGTCGCCGTCGACGGCAGCCCCACCTCCCAT
>JBGAIS010000162.1:0-8248 GCA_044225355.1 Casimicrobiaceae bacterium
GCCCAAGAAGATCATCGAGCCGCCGAAGGTCCCGCCGCCGATCGACACGTACGTGCCGCCGCCCGACGTGCCGCCGCCCGTGACCTCCGCCGCGCCGCCCATCACTGCGGTGACGCCCGCGGCCCCCACGGAGCCGCACGTGATCCAGGCGCCTCCGGTGGTCGTGGCGCCGGCGCCGCCGCCCAAGCCGGCGGTGCGCCGGGGCATCGTCCGTCTCTCCGGCGACGACCCGTCGTATCCCCGCGAGGCCATTCGCTCGGGCATCTCGAAGGGCCGCGTGGTCGCGCGCTTGTCCATCGACGAGAAGGGCAACGTGACGGATGTCAACATCACGGTGTCCGAGCCGCGCGGCGTGTTCGACAAGGTCGTGCGCAGCGCCCTCGAAGGCTGGAAGTTCAAGGCCGAGGGCGAGAAGTACGTGGGCGAGGTCGAGATCAACTTCTCGCTCAAGGACGAGTAAGCGCACCGCGAGCGCGAGTCGCGCGATCCGCGAGCCACGCGGGTCCGCGATTCGTGCGCCGCAATGCGCATGCAACGTCCCACGCCCGTGGAATCGGTCACGCAACTCGCGGCGCGCGCCGCGGCGCTTCACCGCGGCAACCGCCTCGGCGAGGCGATCGCGGTGTACGACGCGATCCTGGCCGTCGAGCCGCGCAACGCGCACGCGCTGCACTATTCCGGCGTCGCGTACTACCAGACGGGTGACCTGAAGCAGGCGTTCGAGCGCCTGCGCGCGTCCGTCAACCTGGACGGCACTCACGCGGACGCATGGGCCAACCTGGGCCTCGTGCTGTCCGCCATCGGCCATCATCGCGCGGCGGTGGAGGTCTTCGAGAAGGCGGCGCAGCTCGACCCCGCTTCGGACGAGATCCAGACCAACCTCGCATCGGGGCAGTCGGCGTTCGGGCAGCACGCGGCCGCCGAGGCCACCGCGCGCCGCGTCGTGGCTCGCGACCCGACCGCCGCCAAGGCGTGGTTCGTCCTCGCGCTCGCGCTGCAGCCGCAGGGACGCATGCTCGAGGCGCTCGACGCCGTGTCGCGCGCCGCGAGCCTCGTGCCCGGCGAGGAAGGCTTCGCGGGCCTCAAGGCGCAGCTCGAGATCGGCATCGGCGCGCCGGAAAAAGCGCGTCGCACGCTCGAGACCGCGCTCGCGCGCATCCCCATGTCCACCACGCTTCGATTCGAGCTCGCGGGATTGCTCGAATACCGGTTGGGGGACCTCGAAGGCGCCGCCGAGGCGTACGGGCGCATCCTGAAGCTCGACCCGTCGCACGGCCCTACGTTGTCTCAGCTCTCCTTCCTGCGAGGCAGGCTCGCCGACTGGCGAGATCGCGACGACCTGGTGCAGCAATATCGCAAGGCGGTCGCGGCGGGGGCGTCGGCGCTTTCGCCGTTCGCGTTCCTGTCGCTGCCGTCGACGCGCGCCGAGCAGCGCACGTGCGCGAGGCACTGGACCGCGCCGCTCGCGGGCGCCGCGCCGCAGCCGCTTCCCGTGCTGGGGGCCGGGCCGCGCCTGCGCATCGGGTACCTGTCGGCGGATTTCCACAGCCACGCCACGTCGTTTCTCGCGGCCGGCCTGTTCGAGCAGCACGATCGCTCGCGATTCGAGGTGATCGCCTACTCGACGGGGCCGGACGATCGATCACCGATGCGCCAGCGCGTGATGCGCGCCTTCGATCGATTCGTGGACGTGCGCGATCGCAATCCGATCGACGTCGCGCAGGCCATTCGCAACGACGCGATCGACATCCTGGTCGACCTCAAGGGTCACACGCAGGACTCAACGCCCATCGTGCTCGCGCGACGGGCCGCGCCCATCCAGGTCCACTACCTGGGCTACCCGGGCACGCTCGAAGGCGGGATCGCCGACTATCTCATCGGCGACGCCATCGTCACGCCGCCCGAGCACGAAGCCGATTACGCGGAAGCCATCGCGCGCTTGCCCGATACGTACCAGGTCAACGACCGCGAGCGCCCGATCGCGCAGGCGCCGTCGCGCGCGGACGTGGGACTGCCCGAGGACGCCATCGTCTTCGTGAGCTTCAACCAGACGTACAAGATCAATCCCGACGTCTTCGACGCGTGGATGGCGATCCTTCGCGCCGTGCCCGCATCGGTGCTGTGGCTCCTGACCAAGATCGACGACGACCCCGCGATCGCGAACCTGCGCCGCGAGGCGCAGGCGAGGGGCGTGGACGGCGCGCGGCTGGTCTTCGCGCGGCATCGTCCGAATCCGCAGTACCTGGCGCTGTACCGGCACGCGACGCTGTTCCTCGACACGTGGCCCTACAACGCGCACACCACCGCGAGTGACGCGCTGTGGGCCGGCTGTCCGGTGCTCACGATCCTCGGCACGACGTTCGCGGGGCGCGTGGCGGCGAGCCTGCTGCACGCCGTGGGGCTGCCCGAGCTCGTGATCGACCGTGGTACGTGCGTCGCGATCGGCTCGCGGGCGATCGCGACGAGCGCGCCTCGCCGTGCTGTGGCCGGCGGCCACGTGCTCTTCTTCGGCCGCACCGGCCTGCGCGCTCGGCGCGCCTATCGCCGCTGGCCGACCAGCGTCGCCGCGGCGCGGTGGATCGTTCAAGGCCTGGACGCCGGAAAGCTGGGGTCGAGTCGACCTTCTAAGTGGGCAAGGTCAGTCGACGGGCTGGCACTGTACGCCGGAAGTGGTCGACTCCGACCTGTAGCGCCTCTTGACGCAAACGGGATCACGAAAGTGGGTTGGAGTCGGCTGACCCTGGCATCACGCGCGGGAGAACTGGTCGACTCGACCCTACTTAATCGGACGCGGGCATGTAGGCCACGGCGGCGTCGATGAGCGCGATCATCGCGACGGCGGCGCTTGCGTGCCGTCAGCGAGACGGGACCGTCGCCAGGAGGCGATGGGCACTGCGCGCGACGTCGAGCATCGCGCGGCGCGGCAACGCGGCACGCGACGTGGAGAATCGAGCCTCCTGGCGGAACGACTTCAGGTTGCGCCACGCGGGCAACGCCGCAGGCGCCGGGAGCGCGTCCATCACGCGCGCGGTGAAGCCGTCGTCGTCGACGTAGTCGTCGCGACCGGCGACGAGGAGCGGGTCGAGCCAGTCGCCACGTTCTTCGACGCCAGCGTGCCTCGCGAGCGCGTCGTCGCGTGCGCTGCCCGCAGGATCGTCCATGAATCCGTCGTCGCGTGCCGTGCCGGAGGGATCGCTCATGATTGCGGTGCGTACGCGGCGAGCGCCGCCTTGAGCTTTTGCTTGCCGCGCAGCACGTGCGTCTTCACCGTGCCGATGGGGCAATCGAGGACATAAGCGGCTTCCTCGTGCGTGAGGTCGTTATGGTAGCACTGCACGATGGCCGCCCTCTCGGCGTCGGACAGCACGGCCATGGCGCGCTCCATGTCCACCTTGAGCGTGGCGCCCCGGGCGTGATCGGCGTGCGTGTCGTCGACGTGCGGCATGGCGGCGTCGTCCTCGTCAGCGACATCCGACACGCGATCGCCCAGGAGCTCCTCCTTGCGCTTGCGCGCGTCGGCGAGCCAGCAATTGGTGGCGATGCGATAGAGCCACGTGGAGAATCGAGCCTCCTGGCGGAACGACTTCAGGTTGCGCCACGCGAGCACGAATGTCTCCTGCGCGAGGTCGTCCGCGAGCGCGTGCTGCCCCGCGGTCAGCTTGCGCAGGCACGCGCGCACCGTCGACTGGTGCCGCTTCACGAGCTCCGCGAAGGCGTGGCGGTCGTCCGCAACCACGGCGCGCGCGATGAGCTGCGCATCGGTCACGGGCTCGGCCATCGGTCAGGCGGGCGTCCATGCGGCAGCCTCCTCGTACGGGCGGCTCAACGGCGCGCATCCCCGGAATTGCCTGCGCCCGGCAAGACGCGGCCCGCGGCGACGCCGGTGGCCTGGCGGTCCTCGAAGAACCACAGCACGACGTAACCCACGCCGACGAACAGGAGGACGAGGCCGAACCACCCCGCGGTGCCCTCCTCGAGGAGGCCGTGAAACGTGATGGCGAGGCCGAAGGCGAGCATGAGCACGCCCTTGCGCAGGTCCGACCACGCGGCGCGCCGGGTGAGGGCCTGCGCCTGCTCGGCGAACGACGCGCCGGCGGGGGCCGGCAGCGCCACGTCCGCGCGCAGCGGGCCCACCGCATCGAGGCCGCCCGGCGGCGGCGCGATGCCGCGCTCGGCGAGCTTCAGCATCGTCTCGCTCTGCATGCGGCTCTTGCGCATCTTGTACCAGATGATGAGCGCGATGATGAGGATGGGCGTCAGGAAGACGATGAACACGATGCCGAGCACCATGGCGGCCAGCGCGGGCTCGCGGTCGAGGAAGTCGTTGAAGGAGTCGTACTGGCGGTCGGCCAGGTCACCCTTGATGGTGAGGCCGCGGCGGGTGGCCCGCGCGCTTTCCGCGGCCTCGCGGGCGCTCTCGGCCACCTCGTGCGCGGCTTCTTTCGCGGCCCGGCGGGCCTCGCGGGCCGCCTCGCCGGCCTCGCGCGCGGCGTCCCTGGCGGTGTCCTGCGCGAGCAGCAGCGGGGCGCCGGCGGCCGGCACGATGACGGGGGTCGAGGGCAGGGCGGCCACGAGGGTGGCGGCCAGGAACGCGGCTCCGAGCACCATGCGGCGGACGGCGGGCGTCGAAAAACCAGTCATGAAGGCTCCCAAAGGGCGGTCGTTACCGTCTTGGATGCGTCCAAGCCACAGTTTGGATTCGCGGCCCCCGTGCGCCGCCCCCGGCGACGGGCGAGCGCAATCCCCCATGCTATCATCGGCGCGCCCATTTGATCGCGGCCCAAAAGGACCCGTTTTCGCCGGTCCTCGCGAAAGTTGCCTGATTTGCATAGAGAACCGCCGTTGTTGACCCGGACCTACCGAGGGGCGCGCGCGGCGTCCCGGTGGGCGATCGGCTTCCTGCTCGCGCTCCTGCTCGCGGGCCGTCCGGCGCTCGCGGCGGACGACGTCGTCACCCTCAACTTCGTCAACGCCGACATCGACGCCGTCGTCAAGGCGGTATCGGAGATCACGGGACGCAATTTCATCCTCGACCCGAAGATCAAGGGCACGGTCAACATCATCTCGGCCCGGCCCGTGCCCAAGAGCCTCGTCTATCCGACGCTCCTGTCCGCGCTCCGGCTGCAGGGCGTCACGGCCATCGAGGGCAACGGCGTCACCAAGCTCGTGCTGGAGACCGAGGCCAAGATGCACGGCACGGACGTCGGCACCGGCGGCAACGCCGGCGCCGGCGACCGCCTCACGACGCAGGTGATCACGCTGCGCTACGAGTCGGCGCAGCAGATGGTCAACGTATTGCGGCCGCTCATCACGCCCAACAACACCATCGCGGCGTTCCCGGGCAGCAACGCCCTCGTCGTCACGGATTACGCGGAGAACCTCCGCCGCGTCGAGAAGATCATCGCCTCGCTCGACCAGCCGCCGGCCGGCGAGCCGATGCTCGTGACGCTCAAGTACGCCTCGGCGCTCGATGTGGTGCCGCTCGTCAACCGCCTCCTGGGCGCCGAAGCCGGCACGTCGCCCGCGGGCGGCCAGCCGGGCGAGGCGCAGCAGCGCGTGACGCTCGTCGCCGACCCTCGCAGCAACAGCGTGATGCTACGCTCGGAGAATCCCGCGCGCGCGGCCAGGGTCAAGGCGCTGGTCGAGCAGCTCGATACGCCCGGACGCCCCGGCGGCAACATGTTCATCGTGTACCTCAAGAACGCGGAGGCGGCGCGCGTGGCGCAGACGCTGCGCGCGCTCATGACCGGCGGCGCCGACGCGCCCGCGGCAACGGCATCGCCGTCGGCCATCGGCAACAGCCTCACGTCCGCGACGGCCGCGGCTGCCACCCCGGGCGCCGCGAGCGCCACGCCTCCGCCGTCGGCGGCGAATCCCTTCGCGGGCGGGCCTGTAGGCTCCGGTGCGCAGCTTCCGGGCGGCCTCACGATCCAGGCCGACACCGCGAACAACGCGCTCATCATCATGGGCCCCGAGCCCCTGTACAACAATCTCCGGGCGATCATCGATCGCCTGGACGTGCGCCGCGCGCAGGTGTTCGTCGAGGCGCTCATCGTCGAGGTTGCCGCGGAGAAGGCCGCGCAGTTCGGCATCCAGTGGCAGTTCCTGGGCGGCATCGGCAACAACGGCGTGCAGGGCTTCGGCGGCACCAACTTCGGCACCTCGACGAGCGGCAACAACATCGTCGCCGGCGCGGTGAACCTGGGCTCGCTGGGGCAGGGGCTCAACGCGGGCATCATCAACGGGACGGTCACCATACCGGGCCTTGGGCTCGTGACGAACCTCGCGTTCCTCGCGCGAGCGCTCGAGCAGTCGGTGGGCGCGAACATCCTCTCCACGCCCACGCTTCTCACGCTCGACAACGAGGAAGCGCGCATCATCGTCGGCCAGAACATCCCGCTCGTGACGGGACAGTACGCCACCACCGGCACCACGACCACCGTGCAGCCGTTCCAGACGATCGAGCGCAAGGACATCGGCGTGCTGCTGCGCGTGAGGCCGCAGATCACGGAAGGCGGCGCCATCCGCCTCGTCGTGTACCAGGAGGTCTCGCGCATCGACACCACGGTGTCGAGCACCACCAATGGCCTCGTGCTGTCGAAGCGCGCGCTCGAATCCTCGGTGGTGGTCGACGACTCGCAGGTGGCCGTGCTGGGCGGCCTCATCCAGGACAGCTTCAACGACGGATCCGATCGAGTTCCGGTGCTCGGCAACCTGCCCATCGTCGGCGCGCTGTTCCGCTACGACACGCGCAGTCGCCAGAAGGTGAATCTCCTCATCTTCCTCAAGCCGACGGTCGTGCGCAATGACGCGCAGGGCAAGGCCATCACGAACGAGCGCTACGACTACATCATGCGCCAGCAGCTCGACAGCCGCCCCGAGTACCGTTACTACTGGAACGACCAGACCGCGCCGGTGCTGCCCTCGATCGGCGCCATGCCCGGCACGGCCGAAGGCTCGATGCCCAGCAACGTGACGCAGCCGGGCGCGCCGCCCCCCGTGATCTGGCCGACGTGGCCGCTCGGCCCGCCCACCGGTACGCCGGCAGGGACGGAGCCGCCCAGCACGATGGCGCCGGCCAGGTCGATGCAGTCCGAGCCGCTCCCGTAGGCGCGGCATGTCCGCCCGGCCCACGTCCCCAGCGGCCGCCACCGCGGCCACGTTCGCGGCACAGATCCCGTACGCGTTCGCGAAGGCTCACGGCGTGCTGCCCGCGGGGCTCGAGGGCGACGCGGTCGTCGTCCTCACGCGTCCCGACGCCACCGCCGACGGCGTGATCGAGATCCGCCGCGTGCTCGCGCGCTCGCTCGTCACGCGCGCCGTCGGCGCCGAGCAGTTCGCCGCCGAGCTCGCGCGTGCTTACAACCAGGGAACGTCCGCGAGCACCGCCATGCTCGTCGACGATCTCGCGCGCGAGAACGACCTCGCGCGCCTTATGCAGGACATGCCGGTCACCGAGGACCTCCTCGACAGCACGACGCAGGCGCCGGTGATCCGCATGATCAACGCGCTCCTGCTGCAGGCGCTGCGCGAGCGCGCGTCGGACCTGCACTTCGAGCCGTACGAGCAGCGCTCGGTCGTGCGCTTTCGCATCGACGGCGTGCTGCGCGACGTGATCGAGCCGCCGCGCGCGCTGCACGCGGCGCTCGTGTCGCGCCTCAAGATCATGGCGAGCCTCGACATCGCGGAAAAGCGCCTCCCCCAGGACGGCCGCATCTCGCTCAAGCTAGGCGACCGGCAGGTGGACGTGCGCGTGTCGACACTGCCCACGGGACCCGGCGAGCGCGTCGTGCTGCGGCTCCTCGACAAGGAAGCCGCGCGCCTCGACCTCACCACGCTCGGGATGAGCGAGCCCACGCGCGAGGCCATCGATCGCTTGATCCGCGAGCCGCACGGCATCGTCCTCGTCACGGGGCCCACGGGCTCCGGCAAGACGACGACGCTGTACGCCGCGCTGTCGCGCCTGCCCCGCGGCTCGGTGAACATGATGACGGTCGAGGACCCGATCGAATACGCGCTCGACGGCGTCGCGCAGACGCAGGTCAACCCGCGCATCGAGCTCGACTTCGCGCGCACGTTGCGCGCGATCCTGCGCCAGGACCCGGACGTCATCATGATCGGCGAGATCCGCGACCTCGAGACCGCGCAGATCGCCGTGCAGGCGTCGCTCACCGGGCACCTCGTGCTCGCGACGCTCCACACCCACGACGCCGCGAGCGCGGTCACGCGCCTCGCCGACATGGGGGTC
>JBGAIS010000163.1:0-7711 GCA_044225355.1 Casimicrobiaceae bacterium
GGCACCTCCGACATTTCGCCGAAGATGAGGGCATGATGGAACCAGTTGGTGAAGACGGCGCCGCCCATCGTGGCCACGTGCCCGAGGCGGGCAACGAGGCCGCCCTGCTCGCCGAACGCGTTAAGTGCGCGCTGCGTCTGCTGGAAATAGTCCCACGCGGCCGCGACGCCGCCGAGGCCGCGTATGGCGAGCGCATAGCCTGCGACGTACCCGAGGCTTCCCACCGCCACGGACAGCGTGAGCGCGATCCACGCCTTCGTCGTTCGCGCTGGCGCGGGGGACCAGCGCACCGCGAGGAGCAGCGCGGGCAGGAAGAACGCGTAGATGAAGTACGCGACCACGGCGAATCCGTACGAGAGGCCGCTCGCGGCGAGCCATCCCGTCGTTCGCGGGCCGCCTTCACCCGCGCGCGACAGCGCGTACAGGCTCAGGAAGAGCCACGCCGTGGGCGCGAGCGTGATGTAGCTCTGCGTGCGGAACGCGTAGGAGAACGACGGATCGATCGCGAGCACGGCGCACGCGATCGCCGCCTGCCAGGGCCGCACGCCGCTACGCTTCAGGAACGCGTAGAGCGCCGCGAGGATCGCGAGCGCGAACATCGCGTGGGTGAGGCGCAGGCCGGTCACGGTCGTCCCGAACAGCCAGAAGAACGGCAGGCCGAGCCAGAGCTGCTGCGAGCCGTGATAGAACGAGATGAGAACGGGATAGCGCTGGTACAGGTAGTTGCCGGGCAGGAGCCACGCGCCGATCGACTCCGCCCTCCGGTTCAGGATGCCGGCCGCCAGGTAATCGGGATTGACGGCGTCCATGTAGACGCCGGGCAGCGTCACCTGCTGGAGCGCGACGACGGCGTACGCGGCGACCACGAGGAGGAACGGAATCCACGCGCGAGCCGCAGCGACCGACGTGTCTGGAGCGCTGGACGACAGAAGCCGCGTGCGTGCCGGGGCGGGGGCCGTCGTAGGGGTGGGATGCATCGCTCGCGGTCGGGCAAGGCGCGCGTCGCTTCGAGCGGCGCCCGGCTCGCATGATACTTGGTCGACGCTTCGGCGCCGATGGCATAATTCACGCCGCCATGGTGCCCCCCGCGATCGCATCCACCGTCGGGACGATCGATCCGGGGCCGTTGCGCCGCCCCTTCCTGTATGTCCTCGCCGCCCTGGTCGTGGCCCATGCCGGTCTCGTCGCGTGGGCCGTGTCGCGCACGGCGGAGACGCCCTGGTTCTACTTCGAGCTGCCCGCGTACGCGGCCGTCACCGGGGGCGCATTCGTCGTCTTTGCCGTCGCCTTCGCGGCGGCCCCGCGCTACGCGCGCGCCCTCGCGTGGTGCGGAGGGCTCCTCGCCTCGGCGGCGCTCCTCACGCCGGGCGTCACGCTGCAGGTCCTGGCGCAGCTCCTCAACGCGTATGTCGTGGGCGAGTGGCTGCTCGCGCGCGAGCCGGGGGAGGGCGGGCGCGCTCCGTCGCGCGCGGTGGTGTCGATCCTCGCGGGCGTGTGCGTCTGGATCGCCCTCGTCGGCGCCACCGCCGCCGTGCCCGCGCACTTCACGGGCGTGTACGCCGTCGCGCTCTTCGTCCCGCTGCTCCTCGGGTGGCGCAAGACGGCGGAGGCGTTGCGGCGCGTCGGGCGCGCGCTCGTGCAGCCGACGCTGCGTCCTTCGGTCGCCGAGCGCGGCTGGCTCGCGCTCCTCGTGGCGGTCGTGGTGGTGCACCTCTTCCTCGTCGCGAAGCCCGAGGCGGGGTACGACGCGATGGCGATGCACCTCCAGATTCCCGCGCTCGTCGCCGACGCGCATCGCTTCGCGTTCGATGCCTCGCGCTACGCGTGGGCCGTGATGCCGCTCGGGGCCGACTGGGCGTTCACGATGTCGTACCTGATGGGCGGTGAGGGCGCCGCGCGCCTCGTCAACTTCTCTTTCGCCGTTCTCGTCGGCGTCCTCATGTACGAGATGGTGCTCCTGCGCGGCCGGCGCGACGTCGCGCTCGCGAGCGTGTGCCTCTTCGCCGCCATGCCGCTCGCCTACCTGCAGTCGAGCACGCTGCACGTCGAGTGCCTGTGGACGGCCTTTCTCATGGGCGCGCTCCTCCTCGCCATCGAGGGCAACGAGCGCTACGCGCCGCGGGCGCTCGCGGCGATCGCGCTGCTCGCCGCGGGCGCGATGCAGACGAAGGTGATCGGCCTGATCTGGATCGCGCCCCTCGCCGTGTATGTCGCGTATCGCGTCGTGCGCGAGCGCTCCTATCGCGATCTCGCGCCGCGTGACTGGGCGCTGGTGCTCCTGGCCGTAGCGATAGCCGCGTGGCCTTACGTGAACGCGTGGGTGCGCACCGGCAACCCCGTGTTCCCCTTCATGAACGCCGTCTTCAAGTCGCCGCTGTACGACACCGTGACGTCGTTCAACAATCCGCTCTACAACGCGCCGCTGCGCCCCTGGAGTCCGTACGAGATCGCGTATTCGAGCGGTCGCTTCATCGAGGGCTCCAACGGCGCGGCGGGATTCCATTGGCTCCTGCTGTTGCCCGTGATCCTGCTCGCGTGCATTCGCTGGCGCTCGCGCGTGCAGTGGCTGTGCATCGCGCTGGCCGCGATCTTCTTCGTGGGCGTGTACTCGCAGCAGTCGTACCTTCGCTACCTGCTCCCCTATCTTGCGCTGCTGGCGGTCATCGGAGGCTGGGCGGTGTCCGATATCCCCGACGGCCGCTTCGTGCGGGGCCTCCTGCTCGTGCTGGGCCTCGCTTTCGTGGCGCTCGACATCCGCTTCATCTACACGTCGAACTGGGCGAACCTGGGGATCTGTCCCGCGTGCGCGTTCGACGGCGAGAAGCGGCGCGCCTACATGGACCTTTACGCACCGGACCGCGTCGCGGTCGCTTACCTCAACGATCACGTGCGCGGCGCGCGCGTCGGCTTCCTTGCGATCGGCGGCAGTCCTGCGGGTTACGTGGGCTACTCCCGCGCCGGCAACTGGCACGACAACGAGACGTTCCTGACGCTGACGCAGGCCCGGTCGGTGAGCGACATCGTCGCCTTCGCCAAGCGCCACCGGCTCACGCACATCGTGTACCGCGATCCGCCGCACGACACGGAGAACCCTCCGCTTCGCGAGTTCCACGAGCGCTATACGACGCCGATCTATCGCGGCAACGGCGTCGTCGTCGCGCGCGTCGGCGAGCTCCCTTAGCCCGTCAGCGCTCCTGCGGATCCTGCAGCGGCTCGCGCGGGATGTTCTGGATGTCGAAGTGCAGCGCTCCCAGGAAGAACTGCACGCCGACGAGCACCGGCAGCGCGGCGATCATCACCTCGCCCGAGGTCGCCGGCACGCCGGTATGCGCCGACACGATCCAGCGGCCGATGCCGTAGATCGCGCCCGCGCCGCCGATCAGGAGCGCCGCGAGTAGCTGCAGCGTGCCCGCGTTGAAGTCGCGCAGGAAGTAGGCGTAGAAGATGCGCTTCGCGGTGGCGCGGATGTACTTGAGCGGGAACGTGACCAGGACGCGCCCGATGCGCAGGCTGCTCGACTCGTCCGCGTAGTGCGCGACGAGCGGGACATCGCGCACCACCGCGCGCAGCGTGTAGAGCCGCACGAGCATGTCCGACTCGAAGAAGTAGCCGCGCGCGATCTTGTCGAGCGGCAGGCGCGCGAGCGCGCTCCGGTGGATCGCGGTGTACCCGTTGGTCGGGTCCATCACGTCCCAGTAGCCGCTCGACACCTTGTTGACCATCGACAGCATCGCGTTGCCGAAGAGCCGCACGCGCGGCATCGCGCGCAGGGACTCGAGATCGAAGAAGCGATTGCCCTTGGTGTAGTCCGCGAGCCCGCGCAGCAGGGGGCGGATGAATTGCGGGATGAGCGCGGGATTCATCTGGCCGTCGCCGTCGACCTTGACGACGATGTCGGCGCCGGCGTCGAGCGCAGCGCGATAGCCCGTCGTCATGGCGCCTCCCACGCCCTGGTTGTGCGCGTGGCGCAGCACGCGAACGCGCTCGTCCCGGCTCGAGGACTCGACGAGGCTGCCGGTCTGCTCGGGGCAGGCGTCGTCCACGACGAACACCTGCGACACCTCCGGGCCGATGCGCGCGAGGACGTCCATCACCTGCCGGCTGCACCGGTAGCAGGGGATGACCACCGCGACCACGGGCGCCGGCATCTAGTGCTCCCTCCTGCCGACGTGCGCGCGCCGACCCACTATCGCACCGAGATGAGGACGCCCGCGACGATCACCGCGCCGCCGACGATCGTGTTCATCGACAGCGGCTCGCCGAGCGTCGCGCGAGCCATGAGCGGCACGATGACGAACGCGAGCGAGAAGACCGAGTAGGCGAGCGACAGCGGGACCGAGCGCAGGACGAACACCCACAGGAGTGTCGCGCCGCCGTAGACGAACAGCGCCGCGATCATGACCGGCGAGAGGAGCGTCCTCACCGTGACCCATGACCATCCCTCGATGCGCCACTGGCCCGCGGCCGCCTTGAAGAGGAGCTGGCCCATCGCGACCATGACGACGCACGCGAGCGTGAGGACGAACGAGCGCAGGGTCATGGGCCACCTTCTTTGGGCGAAGCTCCGGGCACGAGGTCGAAGAGCTGGCACACGCCGATGCGCAAGCGCCACGCGGGATCCATCGCCGCGCCGTCCTCGGCCGCAACCTCGACCAGCACTTCCGGGCACGCGGGCGGCAGCACCGCGCGGATGAGGCGCGACTCCTGCAGCACGATCGTCTCTTCCGCCACCATGCGGCCCGACGCCCACACGCGCAGGCGATAGGGCACGCCCTCGGTCACGACCGCGAAGTAGCGGACGAGCAGCAGCGTGGGGCCTTCGCGCGGCGGCAGCTCGATGCGACCGCATGCGGCCAGGTTGGCCAGCGTGCGCAGGCCCTGGTCGTCGAAGGTGAAGCGCCAGTCCTCGGGCGGGAACCAGGGCTCGAGCGAGCGTGCGTCGGCGGCGGCGTGGATGTCGGGAAGGAGGGGCGAGTAGAGCCCCGCGCCCGGAGCGCTCGCCGCCGGCGCCGCGCGCAGGACGCCGTCGTCGCTCGTCATCTCGCCGCGGAAGAGCGTGGAGGCGCGCGAGCCGCGCGAATCCTTGCGCACCACGGCGGCGATGGCCGCGCCGAAGACTTCGGCACGCCATTCGGTGTCGTCGCCGGCGCGCGGGCGCCGCTCGAGCATCACGGCGACGCGCGCGGCCAGCGCGTGGATGTCGCACTCGGTCGGCAGGCGATAGCCCAGCAGTCGCTCGGTCTCGCCGAAGGCGGCGCGCGCCTCGTCGACCGCGTCGCGCAGCACGGCGCGCACGTCGCGCGCGAGCGCGTCGCCGGTGCTCGCGAGCGCCATCAGCGCTTCCTCGAGCGGGCCGACGAGCGAGTGCGTCTCGAGCGATCGCTCGACCATCACGCCACCTTGCGCGAACGCGTCGGCGTACAGCGAGAGCGGGATGCGGTCGTTCTCGACCATGCCGAAAAGATGCTCCGGCCGCGCGCCCCAGAACGGCGACGAGAGGGTCGGCAGCAGGCGCGCCTCGAGCATGCGCGTCTCGAACGGCGTGAGGCTCTCCGCGCGATTGGTCACGAACGCATGGAAGCAGCACAGGCGCGCGCAAGGCTCGTTGAAAAGGACGAGGAGGCCGTTCGGCGCGAGCACGCGCAGCATCTCGCTCAGCACGACCTCCGGTCGCCGCGTGTGATGCACCGAGTTGGCCACGAACACGACGTCGAAGCAGCCCGACGACAGGGGCAGGTCGTGGAAGTCCGAGGCGACGAGCGTCGCGGTCGCCGCGATGCCTTCGCGCGTCGCCTGTGCGCGGCCATCGCGAAGCGCGGCCGCGGAAAGATCCGAGGCGACGTACTCGCAGCCGCGCGCGGCGCGCAGCATATGACCCGTGAAATGCCGGTACGCGCCCACCTCGAGCACGCGGGCGCGGGGCCAGTCGAGGTCGGGGCGATGCCGCGCCACGACCTCCTCGATGCGGTCGCGGTGCGCGCGGCTTTCCGCGGCGATGGCGGGATCGGCCGTGAACGCGTGCCAGGCGTGCTCGCCTAACTGCGGAGCGTCGACGTCGTAGAGGGCCATCGTGCCGCGGATCAGAAGGGGCCGAGCGCGACGACCCGCGCGACCAGCGACGGCTTCGCGCTCGCGGGCACCGACGCCGACCAGCGCACGAGGAGATTGGGCACCGGAAGCGTCTCGAAGCCCGCGCTCACGAACGTGTCGCGGACGCTGCCTTCGCCTACGTACGCCCAGAACGCGGGCTTGTCGGGCAGCGCGCCGATCATCGCGGAGAGGAGGCGACGCGTCACGCTGGCGCCGGCGCGAAGCGCGTGCTGGTGCGGCGCCGGCATGCGGCCGATCGCGCGGCGATCCTCCACGAGCCCGCCGCACAGGCAGAGGTCGCCGTCGACCGTGCAGTGGACGTATCCGAGCGTGACGAATGCGTTCACGGCGCTGCGGTAGAGTGCCACGAAGTGGCGCGAGAAATCAGGCACCGCGCCGCCGAAGTGGCGCCTGAAGAGATCGCCGACGTAGAACGCCGCGTGCGGCACTTCCTCGACGCGGAGGACATCGTCGATCGCGGCAGGGGCGGGGACCGTGGGCACGTGGGATGCGGCGGCATTCGCGAGCGGCGAGTTTACATGAGGCCCGTGCCCGGCTCCTGCGGTGCGCGGGTGCTCCGGGCCCGTCGCGGTGGGTCTGCCGACGGCCCCCTTGCGGCGGCGCCGCATCTCGCGTATGGTAGGTGCCATGAGCAGCGCTCGTGCCTTTCCTCTTGCCGCCGTCGGTGCCCGGACCTCGCTGTCCGCGCTTGCGCTGATCCTGCGCGGCCTGCTGCTGCGCCTCGCGCGCACATAAACCTACCCCCCGAATTCGAGCAGTCTCCACGTCACCCGAAGCAGGCCCCGGGTGGCCAAGTCGCATGTGCCGCGCCGCCGCACCGGCGCCAGGGAAGACCACCATGAAGATCGATCCGACCGTGAAGTACCGTCCGTTCCAGCCCGTCGCGTTGCCCGACCGCACGTGGCCGTCGCAGGTCATCACGCGACCTCCCGTGTGGTGCAGCGTCGACCTGCGCGATGGCAACCAGGCGCTCATCGAGCCCATGGACGCCGAGCGCAAGCTCCGGATGTTCCGGCTGCTCGTGAGGATGGGCTACAAGGAGATCGAGATCGGATTCCCCGCGGCGTCGCAGACCGACTTCGACTTCGTGCGCCTCCTGATCGAGCAGGACTTGATCCCCGACGACGTCAACGTGCAGGTGCTGACGCAGGCGCGCGAAGCGCTCATCGAGCGATCGTTCGAGGCCCTCAAGGGTGCCCGCCGCGCGATCATGCATCTTTACAACTCGACGTCGACCACGCAGCGGCGCGTCGTGTTCAACCTCGATCGCGAGGGCGTCAAGCAGATCGCGGTCGACGCCGCGAAGATCGTGCGACGCTGCGCCGAGCGCCAGCGCGACACCGACTGGACTTTCCAGTATTCGCCCGAAAGCTTCACCGGCACCGAGCTCGACTACGCGAAGGAAGTGTGCGACGCCGTGCTCGACGTGTGGGAGCCCACGCCCGGGCGCAAGGCGATCGTCAACCTTCCCGCGACGGTCGAGATGGCGACGCCCAACGTCTACGCCGACCAGATCGAGTGGATGCATCGCAACCTCGCGCGCCGCGACAGCATCGTGCTCTCGCTCCATCCTCACAACGACCGCGGCTGCGGCGTCGCC
>JBGAIS010000164.1:0-7697 GCA_044225355.1 Casimicrobiaceae bacterium
GAACGGGACGTATCGTGCGCGGCCATGGATACGCACACTCGAACGCACCGGCAGGCAACGGCATCGCTCACGCTCCTCGCGCTGGGCGTCGTCTTCGGCGACATCGGAACGAGCCCGCTGTACGCGGCAAAGGAAACCTTCGACCCGGCGCACGGCATTCCCCTCACGCCCGCGAACATCCTTGGCGGCGCATCGGCGATTTTCTGGTCGCTCATGGTGGTGGTCTCGCTCAAGTATGTCACGCTCATCCTGCGCGCGACGAACCGCGGCGAGGGCGGGATCATGGCGCTTCTCTCGCTCGTCGTCTCCGCCGTGCGCGAGCGGCCCCGCACGCGAGCGGCGCTGATCGCGACGGGCGTGTTCGGCGCGTCGCTGTTCTACGGCGACGCCGTCTTGACGCCGGCGATATCGGTGCTGTCCGCGGTGGAAGGCCTCGAGGTGGGCACGCCGCTGTTCAAGCCGTACGTCGTGCCGATCGCGCTCGGCGTGCTGGTCGCGCTCTTCGCGGTCCAGCGGTACGGGACCGGCGTGGTCGGCATCGTGTTCGGACCCGTATGCGCGCTCTGGTTCGCGGCCATAGGCGCGGTGGGCGCGTGGAACGTGATGCAGCGGCCCGCCGTGCTGGCCGCCCTCGATCCGCAATACGCGGTGGCGTTCCTCGCGAGCCACGGCGCGGCGTCGTTCGTGGTGCTGGGCTCGGTGCTCCTGGCCTTCACCGGCGCCGAGGCGCTGTACGCCGACGTCGGGCACTTCGGCGCGCGCGCCATCCGCATCGGGTGGTTCGCGATCGCGGCCCCCGCGCTCGTGCTCAACTACTTCGGCCAGGCGGGGCTGCTGCTAGCGGACCCGGCCGCGGTCGACAATCCGTTCTATCTCGCCTGCCCGGCGTGGGCGCTGTACCCGATGGTGGCGCTCGCCACCGCGGCCACGGTCATCGCGTCGCAGGCGACCATCTCCGGAACCTACTCCCTCACGCGCCAGGCCGTGCAGCTCGGCTACCTTCCGCGCCTGTCGATCCTGCACACGTCCGCGCGCACGATGGGGCAAGTCTACGTTCCGGCGGTGAACTGGCTGCTCCTCGCGGCGGTCCTCGCTGCGGTGGCGGGATTCGGGAGCTCGTCGCGCCTCGCTTCCGCATATGGCGTCGCGGTCACGGGGACCATGCTGGCGACGACGATCCTCACCTACTTCGTGCTGCGCTACGCGTGGCACTACCCGGCGTGGCTTTGCCTCGCGGTGACCGGCGCATTCGTGGTCGTCGATGCGATCTTCGTCGCATCGGCGCTGCACAAGGTGCTGGATGGCGGATGGTTCCCGCTCGCGCTCGCGGCGATCGTGTTCGTCGTGATGACGACGTGGAGGCGCGGGCGCGCCGAGCTCGGGAGGCGCCTCGCGGCCGCGGCGCCTCCGCTCGTCCCCTTCCTGCGCTCGCTCCTCGCGCTCCCGCCGCAGCGCATCGCCGGCACCGCGGTCTTCCTCACCTCGAAGGCCGACGCGACGCCCAGCGCGCTCCTGCACAGCCTCAAGCACTACAAGGTGCTCCACGCGCGCAACGTGTTCCTCACGGTCGTGTTCCGCGACGAGCCCTTCGTCCCCGACCGCGATCGCATCGAGAGCGCGCGCATCGCGGAGGACGCGTGGCGGGTGACCGCGAGCTACGGCTTCATGGAGCGTCCCGACGTGGTGCGCGCGCTCGAGCTGTGGCGGCCTGACGACGGCGTACTCGACCCGATGGAGGTGACCTATTTCCTGTCCCGCGAGAAGCTGGTGCCGCGCGGTGGGCGACGGCGCCCGCGATGGCGCGACGCGATGTTCGCCGCGATGGCGCGCAACGCGTCGAGCCTTCCGGATTTTTTCAACGTGCCGAGCGGGCAGGTGGTGGAGCTGGGCTCGCGGGTCGAGATCTAGGTCGCGAGATCACCCGCGCTCGATGAGGCCCAGCTCGACGAACGCCGCCCGGGCGCCGTCGACGCCGATCACGCGGCGCGCGTGCAGGCCGACGCTCGCCGCGGACTCGACGTTGATGGCGTTGTCGTCGATGAACAGCACGCGATGCGCCGGCGCGCCCAGCGCCTCGAGGACGTGCTCGAAGTAGTCGGCGTCCGGCTTGAGCTTGCCCACGAGGTGCGAGGGGAAGTTGTGGTCGAACCTCGCCGACAACCCCCACGCGCCTGAGAATCGCTCCCAGTGGATCTCGTTCGTGTTCGACACGCTCGCAAGGACATACCGCCCGCGCATTGCATCGAGGAGGTCGAAGGCGCCCGGCAGCAGGGCGCGCGGCCACCAGGTGAACGCATCGAGGAACTCGTCAGGGCCGACCGGCACGCCGAACTCCGACACGATCTGCAACGCGAAATCGTCGCGGCCGATGGTGCCCGTCTCGAACCGTCGCACGGCGCTCGAATGAAGCCATCGACGCCAGAGCTCCTCGGTGGTGCCTATGCCTGGTGACCATTCGATCATCTTCGAGACGCCCGCGAGCTCGACGAGCACGCCGCCCAGGTCGAAGAGCACGACGTCGATCGAGTCGCGCATCATCGGATGGCGAGCGCGAGGCCCAGCGGCACGAACGCGACGGAGAGGATGTTGCCGAGGAGCACGATGGACGCCACCTTACCCGGTTCCTGCCGGAACTGCTCCGCGACCATGAAATTGATCACGGCCGGCGGCAGCGCCCCGAACAGGATGAGGAGGCCGCGCTGCGTGTCGGAGAGGCCCAGGATTGGCGCGAGGACCAGTGCCATCACGAGTCCCGTCGCGGGACACACCATGCCACCCATGAGACCCAGGCGCCAGTCGCTCCAGCGCACCTCGGACAGGCGTATGCCGAGCGAAAGCAGCATCATCGGCACGAGCGCGTCGCCGATCATCCGGATGCCGCCGTAGGCCCACTCGGGCATGGGCGGCCGCGCGAGCGCGAACGCGAAGCCGAGCACCGTGGCCCACACCATGGGCGTGCGCAGGAAGTGGCCGATCCTCGCGTGATGGTCGACGATGCGTATGCCGAGCGTGAACTGCAGGAGGTTCGAGATGGTGAACACCGCGACCATCGCCGAGAGGCCCGCCTGCCCGAACGCGAGCGCCGACAGCGGCAGTCCCATGTTGCCGCAGTTGTTGAACATCGCTGTCGGGACGAGGGTGCGCGGGTCGATGCGCATCGCGCGAGCGACGGGCCATGCGAGGAGGCCCGAGCCCAGCACCACGCCCGCGGCGCCCGCCATGAGGAGCACGTTGGACGCGGGGTCGAATTCCTTGCTCGTGAGCGCGGAGAAGATGAGCGCCGGCCCGAGGAGGGTCATCGAGATCCGGTTCACCTGCGTCATGTCGGGCTTCACCCGGCGCGCGTACAGGTAGCCCACGACGATCACGACGACCACCGGCAGGCTGATGCCGAGGATCCGCTCGATCACGGCACGTCAGAGGATGTACTTGGCGAGATTGTCGTCGCCCGCGATGCCGGCGAGGGTCGCGTCGACGAATGCGGCATCGATGACCACGTGCTCGCCCGTGCGTCGCGCGGCGTGGAACGAGACGTCGTCGAGGAGCCGCTCCATCACCGTGTACAGTCGGCGCGCGCCGATGTTCTCCTGCTTCTCGTTCACGGAGAACGCGATCTCGGCCAGGCGACGTATGCCGTCGGCCGCGAACTCGAGATGCACCTGCTCCGTGCCGAGCAGCGCCGCGTACTGGCGCGTGAGGCAGGCGTCGGTGGCGGTGAGGATCTTCTCGAAGTCCGACAC
This sequence comes from Casimicrobiaceae bacterium, assembly GCA_044225355.1. Classification (GTDB taxonomy): domain Bacteria; phylum Pseudomonadota; class Gammaproteobacteria; order Burkholderiales; family Casimicrobiaceae; genus VBCG01. The sequence continues at coordinate 3,741 of JBGAIS010000164.1, forward strand.
GGAAAGCGACGAGAGCTCGACGCGGATGGGAAAGCGTCCCTGCAGCTCGGGGATGAGATCGGACGGCTTCGAGAGGTGGAACGCGCCCGACGCGATGAACAGGATGTGGTCTGTCTTCACCATGCCGTACTTGGTCGAGACCGACGTGCCCTCGACGATCGGCAGGAGATCGCGCTGCACGCCCTGGCGGGAGACATCGGCGCCGTGCGCGTCGGAGCGCGACGCGATCTTGTCCATCTCGTCCAGGAACACGATGCCGTTCTGCTCGGCCGATTGCAGCGCCCTGGCCTTGATCTCGTCGTCGTTCAGGAGGCGCGCGGCCTCCTCGTCGGTGAGCACCTTCATCGCCTCGACGACGGTCATCTTGCGGAGCTTCTTCCTGCCGCCGCCCACCTGCTGGAACATGCCCTGGATCTGGCTCGTGAGCTCCTCCATGCCGGGCGGCGCCATGATCTCCATCGTCGGCGGCAGCACCGACACCTCTAGCTCGACCTCGCGATCGTCGAGCACGCCCTCGCGAAGCATCTTGCGGAATTTCTGGCGCGCGGTGGAGTCGGTGGGCTTCAAGTCGGAGAAATTGACCTCTCGCGCCGGCGGCAGGAGCACGTCGAGCAGGCGCTCCTCCGCGTTGTCGGCGGCGCGGTCGCGCACCTTGCGCGTCTCCGACTCGCGCATGTCCTTGATGGCGACCTCGACGAGATCGCGGACGATGGTGTCGAGATCGCGGACGATGGTGTCGACGTCGCGGCCGACGTAGCCCACTTCGGTGAACTTGGTCGCCTCGACCTTGACGAACGGCGCGTCGGCGAGCCGCGCGAGCCTCCGCGCGATCTCCGTCTTGCCGACGCCCGTGGGGCCGATCATCAGGATGTTCTTGGGCGTGATCTCATGCCGAAGGGGCTCCGGGACCTGCTGGCGGCGCCAGCGGTTGCGCAGCGCGATGGCCACCGCTCGCTTGGCCTGCTCCTGCCCGACGATGTGCTTGTCGAGCTCGGAGACGATCTCCTCGGGGGTCATGTGGGACGACATGGCAGGGGGCGATTGTACCGCGCGGGGACCGCGGTCCCGCGCGAGCGGGCATGCGACAATGGCGCGCATGAAGACACGCCTCGGCATTGCCGCGCAGTGCGTGCTCGCGCTCTCGCTCGGCGCGTGCGCGGGCATGAAGGAGTCGATGGACCAGCTCGTGCCGAAGGGCCCGGGCATGGTCGCGCAGCTCCGGAGCTCTGCGACCGCCGCGACCGGCGTCGTGCACGTCTATTCCTATCGCGACGGCATATCGCTCCAGCTCGCGATCGACAACCTGTTGCCCGGGCCTTACCGCATCGCCTTCCACGAGAACGCGAACTGCCGCTCGCCCAATCTCTTCTCCGCCGGCAAGCCGTGGGCGCCGCCTTCGTTCACCAAGCCGGCGATCGACCTCCTGCCCGGCTTCACGGCAAATGCCGAGGGCAACGAGAACGGCTACACGGTCTACGTGCCCGGGGTGTACATCGACAAGGAGCCGTCGATCGCCAAGCGATCGATCGTCGTTCACTGGGGCAACATTCCTTCGGAGGCCATTCCGGGCCAGCCCAACAATCGCGTGGCGTGCGGCGTGTTCGTGCCGGGCGACGCGCTGTTCGACAAGGACTAGCCATCGCATGGGACTGCTCGCCGACCGCAAGATCCTAGTCACGGGAGTGCTCTCCAATCGCTCGATCGCCTACGGCGTCGCGCGAGCGTGCCAGCGCGAGGGCGCGAGCGTCGCGTTCACGTACGTCAACGACGACCTCAAGGATCGCGTGACGCGCATCGCGTCGGAGTTTCCCGGCGCGCCGGTGCTTCGCTGCGACGTGACGCGCGACGACGACATCGACGCGCTGTTCGAGTCGCTCAAGTCGCAATGGGGCGGGCTCGACGGCATGCTGCACTCGATCGCCTTCGCGCCGCGCGAGTCGCTGTCCGGCGATTTCCTGGCGGGCATGTCGCGCGCGGCGTTCGCCACGGCCCACGACGTGTCGAGCTACAGCCTCGCGGCGCTCGCCAAGGGCGCGCGGCCGCTCATGCAAGGCCGCGACGCGTCGATCGTGACGCTCACGTACCTGGGCTCGGTTCGCGCCATCGCGAACTACAACCTCATGGGCCTCGCCAAGGCGAGCCTCGAGGCGAACGTGCGTTATCTTGCGTCCACGCTCGGGCCCGAGCAGATCCGCGTCAACGGCATCTCGGCCGGTCCCATCAAGACGCTCGCGGCGGCGGGCATCGCGGGCTTCTCGAAGATCCTGGGATTCGTCGAGCGGACGGCGCCGCTTCGCCGCAACGTGACCATCGACGAGGTGGGCAACGTCGCGGCCTTCTTCCTGTCGCCGTGGTCGAGCGCCATCACGGGCGAGATCACGTACGTCGACTGCGGCTTCTCGAACGTCGCCGCGGGACTCGGTGACGAGTAGCGCGCGCCGCTTCGACGCGGTCGTCATCGGGGGCGGGCACAACGGGCTCACGTGTGCCGCGTACCTCGCCGCGGCGGGAATGTCGGTGTGCGTCGCCGAGCGCCGGAAGGTCGTCGGCGGGGCGGCGGTCACGGAGGAATTCCACCCGGGCTTTCGCAACTCGACCGCGAGCTACACGGTAAGCCTCCTCGATCCCGCGGTGATCCGCGACCTGCGCCTCGCGGAGCACGGCCTCGTCGTGCGCGAGCGGCCGCTGTCGAATTTCCTGCCGCTGCCCGACGGGCAGTTCCTGAAAGTCGGGTGCGGCACGGCCGCGACGCAATCCGAGGTCGCGAAATTCTCGCGCCGCGATGCCGATGCGCTGCCCGCGTACTACGCGATGCTGGAGCGCGTCGCCGACACGATGCGCGCGATGCTCCACGTCACGCCACCGAATTTCGGAGCCGGGACCGTGCGCGACGTCGCCTCGCTGGTCGATGTCGTGAAGGCCGGCAAGGCGTTCCGGTCGCTGTCGCTGCCCGAGCGCCGCGACCTCCTCGATCTCTTCACCAAGAGCGCGGGCGAGGTCCTCGATCGCTGGTTCGAGAGCGCGCCCATCAAGGCGGCGTTCGGCTTCGACGCGGTGGTCGGCAACTTCGCGAGCCCGTACACCCCGGGGTCCGCGTACGTGCTGCTGCACCACGTGTTCGGCGAGGTGAACGGCAAGCGAGGGCAGTGGGGACACGCGGTGGGCGGGATGGGCGCGATCACCCGGGCGATGGCCGCGGAGTGCGCGGCGCGCGGGGTGACGGTGCGCACGAGCGCGCCGGTCGCGCGGGTGCTTTTCGCGGGCAAGCGCGTGTCGGGGATCGAGCTCGAGGGGGGGGAGGTGATCGAAGCCGCGCGGGTGGTGGCGAACGTCAACCCGAAGCTCCTGTTCCAGCGCCTCGTCCCGCCGGAGCACGTGCCGGAAGACTTCCGCGCGCGCATCGAGGGCTATCGCTGCGGGTCCGGGACGTTCCGCATGAACGTCGCGCTGTCGTCGCTGCCGAGCTTCATCGCGCTGCCGGGCCGCGAAGCCGCGACGCATCACGCGAGCGGCATCATCATGGCGCCGTCGCTTGCGTACATGGAGCGCGCGTACTTCGACGCGAGGCAGCACGGATGGTCGCGCGCGCCGATCGTCGAGATGCTGATTCCGTCCACGGTCGACGACACGCTTGCGCCCGCGGGGCAGCACGTCGCGAGCCTCTTCTGCCAGCACGTCCATCCGGACCTCGCGTCCGTGCTCGCGGGACGCACGTGGGACGACGCGCGCGAGGAGGTGGCCGACCTCATGATCGCCACCGTCGACGGCTTCGCGCCGGGGTTCGCGGCGAGCGTGCTCGGCCGGCGGGCGCTGTCGCCGCTCGACCTCGAGCGCGAATTCGGGCTCGTCGGCGGTGACATCTTCCACGGCGCGCTGTCGCTCGACCAGCTATGGAGCGCGCGCCCGGTCCTCGGCAACGCGGACTACCGCATGCCGGCCAGGGGCCTGTACCTGTGC
>JBGAIS010000165.1:0-7587 GCA_044225355.1 Casimicrobiaceae bacterium
GGGCCAACGTCACGTCCCTCGTTACAGCGCCCGCCGCCCTCGGTAAACTACGCCCATCGATCGAGCGCGCGGCACGCAAGAGCGCGCGACGCCATGGAGGTCACGTCAATGCAACTCACGCGAGCGTCCCGCCGGACGCGGGCGCGTCATGCCCGCTGACCTTCCCGACGCGCTGTGCGCGGCCGTGATCGACCAGTGCGCCGACGTGATCATCTTCTCCGACCGCGACGGGATCATTCGCCTTTGGAATCGCGCCGCCGAGCGCATGTTCGGATTCACCGCCGCGGAAGCGCTCGGCCGGAGCCTCGACATCATCATTCCCCTGAACCTGCGCGAGCGGCACTGGGCGGGCTACCACCAGGCCATGGAGAGCGCCGCGACGAAGCACCAGGGCCGCGCGATGCGCACCAAGGCGCTCGATCGCGCGGGCGACGCGATCTACGCCGAAGTGAGCTTCTCGGTCGTGACCGACGCCGCGCACCGGGCCCTCGGCGCCGTCGCGATGGCCCGTCCCGCGTGACCGACGGCGCCCCTGCCCTCATCGCACCGCCCGACGCGGCGCGCCTGTCCGCGTACCTCGCGCGCGAGCTGCCGGACCTCGGCGCCGTCGCGACCATCGAGCGCTTCCCGGGCGGGCAATCCAACCCGACGTTCCGCGTACGGTGCACGCGCGGCGAGGCGGTGCTGCGCGCGAAGCCCGCGCCGGCGGCGAGCCTCCTGCCGTCCGCGCACGCCATCGAGCGCGAGTTCACCGCCATGCGCGCGCTCGCGGCCGAAGGCTTTCCCGTGCCGCGCGTGCTCGCGCTGTGCACCGACGAATCGGTGACGGGCACGGCGTTCTACCTCATGTCGCACGTCGAGGGCCGCATCTTTCGCGATCCCAAGCTGCCGCAACTCGCTCGCGAGGAACGAGGCCCGGTGTACGAGGCGATGAATCGCACCCTCGCCGCCCTGCACGGATTCGATCCGTCGCGCCTCGGGCTCGACGGCTTCGGCGGCCGCAGCCACTACCTCGAGCGCCAGGTGCGGCGCTGGACGCAGCAGTACGAGTCGTCGGCCACGGAAGCGATCGCCGCGATGGACCACCTCTGCGACTGGCTGCCGCGGCACGTGCCGCCGGAGGCGCAAAGGCGCGTCGTGCACGGCGATTTCCGCCTCGAGAACCTCATCGTCCATCCCACCGAGCCGCGCGTCGTCGCGGTGATCGACTGGGAGCTCGCCACGCTCGGCGACCCGCTCGCGGACCTCGCGTACAACTGCCTGCCTTGGCACATGCCGGCCGACGAGCCCAAGGCCATCGGGATGCTCGATCCCTCGCTCGACGGCATCCCGAGCGAGGCGTCGTATCGCGCGTCGTACGAAGCGCATACGGGCCTTTCGGCCGGCGCGTCGTGGCACGTCTACCTCGCGTTCAGCTTCTTCCGGCTCGCGGCCATCCTGCAGGGGGTCTACAGGCGCGCGCTCGACGGCCGCGCGACGTCGCCCGCGGCGATGGGCGCCGGTCGCCGCGCGCGCACGATGGCGGAGCGCGGCTGGGCCATCGCGCAGGGTCAGGACGCGACGAAGGGATAGCGCGCGAGCTCGAGCTTCGCGATGGCCGCGCGATGGACCTCGTCGGGCCCGTCGACGATGCGCAGCGTGCGCGCGTGGGCGTACATCGACGCGAGGTCGAAGTCCTGGCTCACGCCCGCGGCGCCGTGCGTCTGGATGGCCCAGTCGACCACCTGGCACACGACCTGCGGCGCCACGACCTTGATCATCGCGATCTGCGCGCGCGCCGCCTTGTTGCCCACCGTGTCCATGAGATGCGCCGCCTGCAGCGTCAGGAGGCGCGCCTGGTCGATCATGCAGCGCGAGTCTGCGATGCGCTGCTGCACGACGCCCTGCCGCGCGCGCGGACGTCCGAACGCGACGCGCGAAAGCGCGCGCCGGCACATCATCTCGAGCGCGCGCTCCGCGACGCCGATGGCGCGCATGCAGTGATGGATGCGGCCCGGCCCGAGGCGCCCCTGCGCGATCTCGAAGCCGCGACCCTCGCCGAGCAGCATGTTGGCGACCGGCACGCGAACGTTGTCGAGCACGATCTCCATGTGGCCGTGCGGCGCGTCGTCGTACCCGAACACCGACAGGTGGCGCACCACCGTGATGCCCGGCGTGTCGGCGGGCACCAGGATCATCGACTGCTGCCGGTGCTTCTCGGCCGCCGGGTCGGTCTTGCCCATCACGATGTAGATGGCGCAGCGCGGGCTGCCGGCCCCCGACGAGAACCACTTGCGGCCGTTGACGACGTAGTGGTCGCCGTCGCGCTCGATGCGGCACTCGATGTTGGTCGCGTCCGACGACGCCACGGCGGGCTCGGTCATGAGGAACGCCGAGCGGATCTCGCCCGCGAGCAAGGGATCGAGCCAGCGCCGCTTCTGCTCCTCCGTGGCGTAGCGCTCGAGCGTCTCCATGTTGCCGGTGTCGGGCGCCGAGCAGTTGAACACCTGCGGCGCCCACCGTACGCGGCCCATGATCTCGCACAGCGGCGCGTACTCGAGGTTCGACAGGCCGTCGGGAACGCGCTCCGACTTGGGCAGGAAGAGATTCCACAGGCCCGACTCGCGCGCCCGCGGCTTGAGCGCATCGACGAGCGCGCTCGCGACCCACGCGTTGCCCGCGCGCCGGTGGGCGTCGATCTCCTCGTGGTAGCGGCGCTCGTTGGGATAGACGTGCTCCCGCATGAACGCCTGCAGCCGCTCCTCCAGCGCCTTGACCCTCGGTGTCTTCTCGAAATCCATCGCGTCGTGGCCGTGCTACACCATCTCCTCGAACCTGCAGTTCACGAGGAGCTCGGCGACGGACGCTCCGTTGGGGAGCCCGAGCAGGAACGAGACGGCGTCGGCGAGGTCCTCGGGCTGCGTGAGCGCGCCGCGGTCGACGTTCGCCTTCTGCATGTCGGTGTTGACCATGCCCGGGCACAGCGCGGTGGCGCGGATGCCCCGCTCCCAGCCCAGGCGGCGAACGGCATGGGCGAGCGCCACGGACGCGAACTTGGTCATGGCGTAGCCGTGGTTGTCCTTGATGAGCCGCTTGCCGGAGAGCGACGCGACCTGGACCACGCGGCCGCAGCCGCAGTCGACGAGGTAAGGAAGCGCCGCGCGCACGACGCGCAGCGGCGCCTTGACGTTGACGTCCCACATCGCATCGAGCTCGGCCTCGTCGCCGATCTCGACGCTGTAGGCGCGCGAGATGCCCGCGTTGTTGACCACGGCGTCGATGCGCCCGAATCGCTCCGCGGTGGCGGCGACCCAGCGCGCGCCGGCGTCGCGGTCCTGCGCGTCGTAGCGCGCGACGAGGACGCGGTCGGACTCGGGCAGCGCCGAGCGCGCGCGCTCGCGCACGCCGAGGCTCAGGCGGTAGCCGTCGCTCGCGAGCCGGCGCGCGATGGCGGCGCCGATGCCGCGGTTGGCGCCGGACACCATCACCACGCGGTCGTTGGGCAGCAGCATGCTTCGTTTCTCGATGAGGGTGGACTTGGGTGACGGCTACGCGGACGGCGGCACGACCACCGCGCTGCCGGCGATCACCTGGCCGGCCGGCGTGCGGCCCTCGAAGGTCACCGACGCGCGCGTCTCGCCCGACGCATCGACGAGCTCGTTCACCTTGCCTTCGAGCGTGACGATCTCTCCGGGGCGCACCGGGTGCAGGAAACGCGCGGAGATGCTGCGCACCTGCGCGTCCGGCCCGGCCCAGCCCGACACGAGCTCGCCCGCGAAGCCCATCGTGAGCATGCCGTGCGCGATGACGCCGCCCAGGCCCGACTCCGTGGCGAACGGGAGGTCGTAGTGAATGCGGTTGAAGTCCCCGGACGCGCCCGCGTACATGACGAGCTGGACCGTGGTGACGGGCCCCTTGGTCAGGGAGAACGTGGTGCCGGGAGTGAATCGCGGCGGCGCGGACGGCATGGCGGATTCCTTCACGCGAAGTGGCAGGCGGCGCGATGGCCGGGGGCCACCTCGCGCAGGGCGGGCTTCTCCGTGGCGCAGCGGCCTTCGGCGCGCGGGCAGCGCGGATGGAACACGCAGCCGCTGGGCGGAGCGAGCGGCGACGGGATCTCGCCGCGGATCACGGCGCGCGCGTCGCGCAGCTCCGTGGCCTCGTCCGGCGCCGCGGCGGCGACCAGCGCCTGCGTGTACGGGTGCTTCGGCACCGGCAGGATGAGGCGCTTGGGCGCGAGCTCCATGATCTGGCCGAGATACAGCACGCCGATCTGCGCGCTCATGTACGACACGACGGCCAGGTCGTGCGAGATGAGGAGGTACGTGAGGCCGAGCCGCTGCTGCAGGTCCATGAGGAGGTTGAGCACCTGCGCCTGGATCGACACGTCGAGCGCCGACACGGGCTCGTCGAGGACGAGGCAGCGCGGGTCGAGCGACAGCGCCCGGGCGATCGCGACGCGCTGGCGCTGTCCGCCGGAGAGCTCGTGCGGGAAGCGGCGGCCGATCGCGGGCGCGAGGCCGACGAGGTCCAGGAGCTCGTCCACCCGCTTGCGCTCGGCCTCGCGGCTGCCTTGCGTCTTGTGGATGCGCATCGGCTCCGCGATGATGGTGGCGACACGATGACGCGGGCTCAACGAGCTGTACGGGTCCTGCAGCACGGGCTGCAGCACGCGAGCGAGCTTGAAGAGCGTCGCCTTGCTGCGCGTCGACGGGTCGATGCCGCCGACGCTCACCTCGCCCGCGGTGCGGCCCTCGGCGGCCATCACGATCTTGGCGATGGTGCTCTTGCCCGAGCCCGACTCGCCCACGAGGCCGAACGTCGTGCCTTCCTGGATCGAGAAGCTCACGTCGTTCACGGCGCGCAGCGGCCGCGGACGGCTCAGCAAACCCTTGCGCACCGCGTAGGTCTTGGTCAGGGACTGGACGTCGACGAACGCGGTGGTCACGACAGTCGCTCCTCGGCGAACCAGCACGCGACGCGGCGATCGCCCGACGGCGTCGCATACCAGTCGGGATATTCGCTCCGGCAGCGATCGGTCGCGAGCGCGCAGCGCGGCGCGAAGCGGCACCCCGGGGGCAGCGCGTGCAGCGACGGCGGCTGGCCCGGGATGGTGGTCAATCGCTCGGACTCCTGCATGAAGCGCGGGATCGCCTGCAGGAGGCCCTCGGTGTACGGATGGCCCGGATGCGAGAACACCTCCGACACCGGCCCCTCCTCCACCACGCGTCCCGCGTACATGATCATCACGTCGTCGCAGAACTTGGCCACCGTGTGGAGGTCGTGCGTGACGAGGATGATCGACATGCCCGTCGTTTGCTGGATCTCGGAAAGGAGCTCGAGGATCTGCAGGCGGATGGTGACGTCGAGCGCGGTCGTCGGCTCGTCGGCGATGAGGAGCTCGGGCGATCCGCCGACGTTCATCGCGATGGACACGCGCTGGCGCATGCCGCCGCTGAACTGGTGCGGGTAGCTCGATACGCGATCCTCCGCCGCGGGGATGCCGACCTTGCGCAGCACCTCGATCGACAGCCGCCTCCGCTCGGAAGGACTCGAGACGCCCTTGTGATACTTGAAGATCTCGCCGACCTGCCGCCCTACCGTCAGCAGCGGATTGAGCGAGGTCATCGGGTCCTGCAGGATCATGCCGATCTGGCTGCCGCGGATCTTCTCGAGCTCGCGGTGCGATTTGGTCGTGAGGTCGTCGCCCTTGAACCAGACGTGGCCGCCCGCGTGATGGCCGTTCACCGGCAGGAGCTGCATGATCGACAGGCACGTGGCGCTCTTGCCGGAGCCCGACTCGCCCACGAGCGCGACGGTGCGACCGCGGCCGACGGTGAAGCTCACGTCGTCCACCGCGGCGATGACGCCGTTGCGCGTGGACAGCCAGGTGGTGAGGTGCTCGACGCGAAGGAGGTCGTCCACGGTCACCACCGCGACGCGAGCGTGGGGTTGAGGCGGTCGCGCAGCGAGTCGCCCAGCATGTTGCCCGCGAGCACCGTCGCCATCAGCGCGGCGCCGGGCAGGAGCGCCATCCACCAGCCCTGCTCCAGGTAACCGCGGCCGTCGGCGATCATCGAGCCCCACGACGGGTCGGGCGGCTGCACGCCGAGGCCCAGGAAGCTCAGCGTCGCCTCGAGCAGGATGATGAGCCCGACGTCGAGCGTGGCCAGCACGATGAACGTGTTGAGCACGTTGGGCAGGATGTGCGTCGCGACGATGCGCAGCGTCGACGCGCCGCCGAGCCGCGCCAGCACCACGAAGTCGCGCTGTCGCAGCGTGAGCGCCTCGCTGCGCACCACGCGCGCGAAGCGCGCCCAGTTGGCGAGGCTCAGCACCACGATGAGATTGAGGGTGTTCGACCCGATGGCGCCCACGAGGAGCATCGCGAGGATGACGGACGGCAGCGAGAACTGGACGTCGGCGCAGCGCATCGCGATGGCGTCCACCACGCCGCCCAGGTACCCCGCGACGACGCCGATGAGCGTGCCCACCGACCCCGCGAGGATCACCGCGCAGATCGTGAGGAACAGCGAGACGCGCCCACCCCAGATGACGCGCGAGAGCACGTCGCGGCCGAGCTGGTCGGTGCCGAACCAGTGCTCCGCGGACGGCGCCTGCGTGACCTTGTCGAGCGCGATGGCGTTCGGGTCGTACGGCGAGATGAGCGGCGCGCAGATCGCCGACCCGAAGATGATGACGAGGATCGCGATGGACGCCCAAAGCTGCAGGTGGCTCGCGAGGCGGGACGAGCCCTTCGCCGAGCGCACGTCGACGGAGGTGTCGCGCCGGCCCTTCCAGTCGCGAAGCATGGGCGGCGATCCCGGTCGCCGCGCGACCGGCGCAGTGTCATGAGCCATAGCGAATCCGCGGGTCGACGAACGAGTAGACGATGTCGACGAGGAGATTGATCCCCGTGAACACGAGTGCGAGGAACGTCACCGCCGCCTGCACCACCGTGAAGTCGAGGTTCGAGATCGAGTCGAGGATGAGCGTGCCGAGGCCCGGCCAGGCGAAGACCGCCTCGACCGACACCGCGCCGCCCATGAGGATGCCGAACTGCAGCGCCGCGAACGTGATGACCGCGAGCGACGCGTTGCGCAGCGCGTGGCGCAGGATGACCTGCGACTCCGGGACGCCCTTGATGCGCGCCATCTTGACGAACTCGGACTGCAGCACGTCGAGCATGCTCGACCGCGTGAGCCTCATGAGCCCCGCCGCCGAGTACCAGCCGAGCGCGATCGTCGGCAGGATGAGGTTCACGGGACTCCCGTATCCGCTGGTGGGAAGCCACCCGAGCTTGACCGAGAAGAGGCGCACGAAGAGCAGGCCGAAGAGAAACGGCGGCGCCGCCTGTCCCAGCACGGCGAAGAACTTGGCGACGTGGTCGATCCACGTGTCCTGTCGCACCGCGGACAATATCCCGAGCGGCACGCCGACGAGCGCGCCGAACCCGAGCGCGAAGGTCGTGAGCAGGAACGTCGCGCCGGCGCGATCCCACACGACCTCCATCGCCGGCCGGCTGAAGCGATACGACATGCCCATGTCGCCCTGCATGAGCTGCGTGAGGAAGCGCCCGTACTGGACGAGCACCGGGTCGGACAGCCC
>JBGAIS010000166.1:0-7833 GCA_044225355.1 Casimicrobiaceae bacterium
CCGGCGACTTCCAGTGGCACTCGCTGCGCCTCGGCCGTGACCTCACGTTGTCCGCGCGGCAGGCGGACAACGCGGAGCTCGAGCGATTCATGATGGAGGAGTTCTTCAGCAGCGGCAGGGTGCGCTGATGCGGTGCACGTCGTCACGAAGCGCGCGCCGCAAGGGGGCCGGTGGCGCCCGGTCCGATTATGATGGGCCTCCCCGGCCGCCTGCGCATTGAACGCGTCCCCGACTCCCGCGCCTCGCTTCGTCCGCCTCGTCATGTGGCTCCTCATCGCGCTCGCGCTGCTGCTCGCGGGCCCGCTCCTCACGCTTGCGCTGGGCCGCGTCGCGGTTCAGGGCGACTGGCGCACGGCCACCCATCGCGCGACGGGCCTTGCACCCGACCCCGCCAGCCATCGCGAGGCGGTGGTGCAGGCGTACGCGAGCCGCACGTTCGGATGGCGCGGCGCGTTCGCCGACCACACGTGGATCGCGGTGAAGCCGGAGGGCGCGTCGCGTTACACGCGCTACGAGGTCATCGGGTGGTACGCGGGGTCGGGCCGCTCCGTGATCTCGGAGTCGACCGACCGCGCACCGGACGCCGAGTGGTACGGCCAGCCTCCGCGCCTTCTCAAGGACTTGCGGGGCGACGACGCGAAGGCCGTCATCGACCGCCTGCCCGCGGCCATCGCCTCGTACCCGTGGCCCACCGAGTACCACGCGTGGCCGGGTCCCAACAGCAACACCTTCGTCGCGCACCTCGGAAGGTCGATTGCCGAGCTGGGCCTCACGATGCCGTCGACGGCGATCGGCAAGGACTACGTTTCGATCCTCGATATCGTCGGTCCGTCGCCCAGCCACACCGGGATCGCGGTGTCCCTGTATGGTCTCGTCGGCGTCATCGCCGCCAAGGACGAGGGCATCGAGCTCAACGTGCTGGGGCTCGTGACCGGCGTGGACCTGCGGCGACCGGCGCTCAAGCTGCCCGGCATCGGGCGCGTGCCCTAGCCTGCGCACCTTCACGATAGCCGCAACGACTTTGAATCCGGGAGCGGCGGCTGTCGCGTCCAACCGTTCATCGTATCTTCCGCGAGGCACCCATGCAGCTCGAGATCCGCGACTTGTCCAAGCGCTACGCCAACGGCGTGCAGGCGCTCGCCGCCGTATCCCTGTCGGTCAAGCCCGGCATGTTCGGACTCCTCGGTCCCAACGGCGCCGGCAAGTCGACGCTCATGCGCACGCTCGCGACGCTCCAGAGCGCGGACCGCGGCACCGCGACGCTGGGCGACATCGACGTCCTGCGCGAGCCCGAGCGCGTCCGCGCCGTGCTGGGCTACCTGCCGCAGGACTTCGGCGTGTATCCCAAGGTCACGGCGCTCGAGCTCCTCGACCATCTCGCTAGGCTCAAGGGGTTTGCCGACGCGAAATCGCGGCGCGAGACCGTCGACGCGCTCCTCACGCGAGTGAACCTCTTCGACGTGCGCAAGCAGAAGCTGGGCGGGTTCTCGGGCGGCATGCGCCAGCGCTTCGGCATCGCGCAGGCGCTCCTCGGAAACCCGAAGCTCGTGATCGTCGACGAGCCCACGGCGGGCCTCGACCCCGAGGAGCGCGTGCGCTTCCACAACCTCCTGGCCGACATCGCGTCCGACGTGGTCGTGATCCTGTCGACGCACATCGTGAGCGACGTGCTCGACCTCTGCAGCCAGTTCGCCGTCATCAACAAGGGCCAGGTCCTCGTGTCGGGCGACCCGTCGGCGATGGTGGCGACGATCGCGGGCCGCATCTACAGCCGCGCCATCGACAAGTCGGAAGCCGAGGCCATTCGCCGCGACGTGCGCGTCGTCTCCACGCGCCTGTCCGCCGGCCGCACCATCGTGCGCGCCTACGCGGAGGCCGCGCCCGCGCCGGGATTCGAGCCCGTGGCCGCGGACCTCGAGGACGTGTACTTCTGCACCATCGCGGGCTATCTCGCGCCCCGTGCCGCCGCGGCGGCGTGACGCCATGAAGCTCTGGACCATCGCCTGGTTCGACTTCAGCCGCCGCATGCGGATGGTGTCGACGTACGTCTACTTCGCGCTCTTCACGTTCTTCGCGGGCTTCTGGATGGCCGCGGCGGGCGGCGCGCTCGCGAACGCGTCGGTCAACTTCGGCGGCGACAAGGTGCTCATCAACGGCCCGTACGCGCTCGCCTTCGGCATCGCGTTCCTGGGCTTCGCGGGCGTGATGATCATCGGGTCCATCTGCGGACGCGCGGTGCAGCAGGACTACGAATATGGCACGTACCACTTCTTCTTCACCGCGCCCATCGCCAAGTCGGACTACTTCTTCGGGCGGCTCCTGGGCACGTGGATGACGCTCGCGCTCGTCTTCCTGAGCATCGCGATCGGCATCGTGATCGGCTCCAACTGGCCCGGCGTCGACTCCGCGCGCATCGTCGCGCATCCGACGGTCGAGAGCTTCGTGCGGCCGTACCTCTTCTTCATCATTCCGAACATGCTGTGGCTGTCGGGCTGCTTCTTCGTGCTCGCGGCGCTCACGCGGCAGATGGCGCCCGTGTACGTGGCCGGCGTCGTGGTGCTGGTCGGCTACCTCTTCGCGATCAACATCCTGGGCGACATGGAGAACAAGACGCTCGCGGCCCTCATCGACCCGTCGGGCGCGACGGCGTTCGACGTGCTCGCCCGCTACTGGAGCGTCGCGCAGAAGAACGGCCAGGAGGTGCCGCTCGAGGGCGTGCTCCTGTGGAATCGGCTGCTTTGGCTCGGCGTGGGCGCAATCGTCACGCTCGCGGGCTACGCTGCGTTTCGCATGCAGGCGGTCACGGGGCTGCGCAAGGCCAGGCGCGCGGCGGCGGATGAGACCGCGCCCGCGCTCGCGGGGCCGCGCATCGCGCTGCCTTCGCCGCGGCTCGACCGCCGCGCCGGCGCCTACGCGCGCATGCTGCCGGGCCTCACGAGGCTCTACCTGGCCGAGATCCTGCGCAGCCCGCGCTTCCTCACGCTCGTGCTGGGGGGCGTCCTCGTGGTGGCGGGTAACGCGATGACGCTCGGCTCGCTCTACGGCACGAACACGTATCCGCTGACGTACAAGGTGCTCGACCTGGTCGGCGGCGTCTTCAGCATCTTCGTGCTCGTGGTCACCGCGATCTACGCGGGCGAGCTCGTGTGGCGCGAGCGCGACACGAAGATCGAGGACATCACCGACAGCATGCCGGCACCGACGTGGCTCGCGTTCCTCGCGAAGCTCCTGACGCTCGTCGGCATCCAGGTGGCGCTGATGGCGGTGGTCCTCTTGTGCAGCCTCGGCGTGCAGGCGCTGAAGGGCTACACGAACTTCGAGATCGGGCACTACCTCTTCGACCTCGGCGTGATCCAGCTCCCGGGCTTCATCCTGCTCGCGGTCCTGGCGCTCACCGTGCACACGCTCGTCGACAACAAGTATCTCGGGCACTTCTTCGTGCTCATCGTGTTCGTGGCGACGTCGAGGCTTCCCGACTTCGGGTTCGAGGACCGGCTGTACCGCTACGCGAACCGCCCGGACGTCGTGTACTCCGACATGAACGGCTACGGGCATTTCCTGCCCGCCGTGTACGCGTTCAGGCTGTACTGGATCGCGTTCGCGGTGATGCTGCTCGTGCTCGCCTACGCCCTGTGGGTGCGCGGCCGCGAGGGCGGCCTTCGCGGGCGCCTGCGCACCGCGCGGTCGCGCATGACGCCTGCGGCGTGGTCGATCGCCGGCACGGCCGCCGCGGCGTTCGTGGCGTCGGGCGCGTGGATCTACTACAACACGCACGTCCTCAACACCTACTTCACGCGCGAGCAGGGCCGGAAGCTGCAGGCGGACTACGAGCGCAAGTACAAGCCGCTCGCGAGCGCGCCGCAACCCAAGGTCACCGCCTCGGACGTGAAGGCCGACCTCTATCCCGAGGCGCAGCGCGCGCGCATCGAGGGCACGCTCTCGCTCGTCAACTCGACCGGCGAGCCCATCCGCGATCTCTACGTCCTGTACCCGCGATCGGCGCGTGAAGCGTCGATCGAGTTCAGCGCCAAAGCCGAGCTCGTCGACGCGCAGCCGCTCGTGCGTTGGCATCACTACCGGCTCGCCGAGCCCATGGCGCCGGGCGCGACGATGGACCTGCGCTTCGGCCTCACGTACGGCGCGCAAGGCTTCCGCAACGACGGCGCCGATCCGACCGTGCTGTCCAACGGCACGTTCCTCAACCCGATGCTCTCGGCGGATACCTCGCTCATCCCGAGCTTCGGCTACGACGAGGAGGCGGAGCTCATCTCCGACAGCGACCGGCGCAAGGAGGGCTTGCCGCCGCGGCCGCGTGCCCCCGACCTCGACGACACGTCGCGCTACCGGCAGAGCGCGCTGTCGCGCGACGCCGACTTCATCGCCTACCGCGGCACGGTGTGCACGTCGGCGGACCAGCTGCCGGTGACGTCCGGATACGTCGAGCGCGACTGGACCGAGAAGGGCCGCCGCTGCATCGCGTATCGCATGGATACGCCCATGGCGGCGCTCTATCCCTTCGTCTCCGCGCGCTACGCGGTGCGCAAGGACGCCTGGAAGGGCCCCGACGGCGACGTCGCGATCGAGATCGACTATCACGCCGGCCACGAATACAACCTCGACCGCATGGTGGCCGGTGTGAAGGACTCGCTCTCCTACTTCACGACGCACTTCGGGCCCTATCAGCACAAGATCCTGCGCATCGTCGAGTTCCCGCGCTTCACGCGCCAGGGCGGATTCGCGGAGTCGTTCCCCAACTCGGTGCCGTTCAACGAGGCGATCGGATTCACCGCGAAGGTCGACGACGACGATCCCAAGGACATCGACTACCCGTACTTCGTGACCGCGCACGAGGTCGCTCACCAATGGTGGGCGCACCAGGTGGTGCCGGCGAACGTGCAGGGCGGCTCCTTCATCACCGAGAGCCTCGCCGAGTACTCCGCGCTCATGGTGCTGAAGCACAAGTACGGCGACGAGAAGATGCGCCGGTTCCTGAAATACGAGCTCGACCGCTACCTCGCGGGCCGCGGCTCCGAGCAGAAGGGCGAGCAGCCGCTCCTGCGCGCGGACGGCGCCGCGTACGTCCACTACCAGAAGGGCTCGCACGCGCTCTACGCGCTGCAGGACGTGATCGGCGAGAAGGCGATGGACGACGCCCTGTCGGCGTTCGTGACGAAGTGGCGATTCAAGGGACCTCCGTACGCGACCTCACGCGACCTCGTGGCCGAGCTCCGGCGCGTGACGCCGCCCGAGCACCAGGGTCTCATCGAGGACCTTTTCGAGACGATCACTTTTTTCGACGACCGCGCGGTGAAGGCGCAGGCGCGCAAGCGCCCCGACGGCAAGTACGACGTCGACCTCACGGTGCTCGCGAAGAAGACGCGTGCCGACAGCACGGGCAACGAGCACGAGGCGCCGCTCGACGCCGCGATCGACATCGGCGTCCAGGACGCGAAAGGCACGTTCCTGCTCCTCGAGAAGCGGCGGGTGAAGTCGGGCGAGAGCACGATCTCGCTCGTGGTCGACGGCGAGCCCGCGAAGGCGGGCATCGACCCCCTCAACAAGCTCATCGATCGCGACCTGGGCGACAACGTCGTCGCGGTCGAAAAGCCGTGACGTCCTACCAGTCGAGGTCGTCGCAGTAGCGGAGCTCGCGCAGCAGCGGGCCGATCTCGTCCTTCACCGCGGCGCGCTCCGCCGCGGTGAGCTGCGATCTCCAGCGCCCGACCGACGCGCGGTGCATCGGTCGGGTCACGGCGTCGGCGCTCGACTCGTCGCCGAGCTCGCGCTGGCGCTCGTAGTAGCTCAGGACCGCGGGCTCCCACGGCTCTCCCATCCACGCGAAGAGCGCCCGCAGGCAGGCCTCGGGCCGGTCGACCAGGTCCTCGTAGCGCACTTCGCGATAGCGCGACGTCCCCGCGGACATGGCCAGGAAAGCCCGGCCGGCGACGATGGCGCGCGCCCAGTAGCGCGAGGCGAGGCGCACGTCGCGCGTGTAGTCGATGGGCGTGCCGTCGGGCGTGGTCCAGTCCATGGTGAGGAGCGACGCGACGACGTCGCGGCCGTCGCGCACCATGTGGAGGAACGTGGCGTCCGGGAAGATGCGATGCAGGTGCGGGAAGAAGAAGATGTTGTTGGGCGTCTTCTCGGCGACCCGTGCCTTGCCCTCGTGGCGGCCCAGGGGCGCCAGGAGGTCCTCGATCAGCGCCCGGAACGCGTGGTCGATGCGCGCGGGATCGACCCGCGACTGCGCGAGGAACGGCGCGTACGTGGTCTGGAGCTCCGTCCAGAGGTGGGCGATGGACGGGAGCACCTTGAGCTCCGGGCCGCACGCGATGCGCGAGTGCGAGTCCAGGATGACGCGGAGCAGGGTGGTGCCCGAGCGGCCGGCGCCGCCGATGAAGATGGGCGGCGGGCCGTGCGCGTCGGTTGTGCGGTCGTCGAGGGAACGAGCGAGGAGCTCGTCGGTCGGAAGATCGGGGGTCGGTGTGACGGACATGCGGGAAGCGCCTTTGACATTATGCCAATGTCATAGCTCCCCCTGCCGTTGCTCTTATGATCCACTGGCCCTGCCCGCGGGCGCGTGACTCGAAGGCCAGCCCGACGCGGCACCCACCTGCTGCGCCATCGCCTGTTGCAGCCGACCTCTTGCCGAAACAGGCGCTTCGAATATCCTTGACCGCAACAACGAAGCACCTCGAGTCGTGATCCTACTCCGTCCCCGTACCGTGCCCGCCTTACGCGTCCGCGCCGTGCCCCGGAGCCGACTTCTCGATGATCGAGATCCTGGTGGCGCCGGCCATCGTAGGCATCCTCGCCACGCTCGCGGCGCCCGGCATCTACAACAACCTCGTGCGCGACCAGGTGGTGGAGGCCGGGAGCCCTCATCGACACCGCCAAGAAGGTCGCGTACTGGTCGGCGAGCGGAACGATGCCCGCGACCAACGTCGAGGCGGGGCTTCCGCCCGCGTCGAAGATGGTGGGCAACACGGTGACCGCGGTGAGCGTCGACCAGGGCGTGATTACCGTGACGTTCGGCAACAAGGCGAGCACGGTGCTGACGGGCAAGGTGCTCACGCTGCGCCCGGCGGTGGTCGACGACGCGCCGATGGTACCGGTGGCGTGGGTGTGCGGCAACGCGACGGGCCCCGCGGGCATGAGCGTGCGCGGCGCCAACGCCACCGACCTTCCGAGCTACGCGCTACCCGTCAACTGCCGATGACGCGTCTCGCGATCTTCCTCGCGGTGCTCGCAAGCGCCTGCGTGCCAGCCGCGCCCGCGAGCGCTGACGCCATCGCGGCGTCCGGCGATCGGCTCGTGGTCGACACCCTGACGGTCGACTTCGCGGGGTCGCCGCAGCGCGTCGACATCTACCGCCCGGCGCAGGCGGAGCCCGCGGGCGCCGCGATCGTCGCGCACGGCTTCGGGCGATCGCGATCGCGTCACCGCGACCTCGCGCGGGCGCTGGCCGAGGCTGGCATCCTCGCCATCGTCCCCGACCTTCCGAGCGTGGTCGACCTCGCGGGCAACGGCCGCGCGCTCGCGACCTTCGTCGCGAGCCTCGAGGCCGGCGAGGTGCCCGGCGTTGCGATCGCGCGCGACCGGCTCGTGCTGATCGGCACGTCGGCCGGCGGGCTCGCGAGCCTCGTGGCCGCCGAGCGCCTGCCGGGCATCGCGGGATGGATCGGGCTCGATCCCGTCGACCGTACCGGCACGGCGACGCACGCGGCGGGAAGGATGCACTCGCCCGCCATCGTGATGCTCGCGGAGCCGTCGCTGTGCAACCTCATGACGAGCGGGCGCTCGATCGCGCAGGCGCTTGCCCAGCGCGTGCGC
>JBGAIS010000167.1:0-7451 GCA_044225355.1 Casimicrobiaceae bacterium
AGGCGTACACGAGGCCGCGCGAGATCCCGAGCGACCAGCTCCTCGGCGCGGGGCGCGAGCTGTACATCGAGCACAGGGGCAGGCTGTACCGCTTGCGCATCACGCAAAGCGGCAAGCTGATCCTCACCGCCTGACCGCCGCGCCGCGCGCGGCGCTTCGCCTGCCTTCACGACCGTGGCGTCGTCCCTTCGCTCTTCCATGAACGTTGCCTGTCCGCCCCTAGGCGCCGACGCGCCGTGGCCGGAGGCGAGCGCCCTCGACACGCGCCCGCCGCCGAAGGTCATCGTGCGAACGCCGCGGCGCGAGCGCGAAGGTCGGTGGGCGGGCATCGCGATCGTCGTCGCCGTGCACGTCGCGGCGCTGTGGTTCCTCCTCGAGTACGAGCCCGCGCGCAACGCGATCGCGTCGATGGCGCCGATCATGGTGGACCTCATCACGCCGCCAAAGATCATCGAGCCGCCTCCGCCGCCCCCTCCGCCGCCGCCCAGGCAGCCCAAGCCCCGCCTGGAGCCGCTCAAGACCATCGAGCCGCCGCCGCTCCTCGCGGCGCAGACGCCCGCCCCGACGCCCACCGACTTCGTGGTCCCGCCCCCGCCGCCCGCGCCGCCGGTGCAAGTGGCCGAGAGCGCCGCGCCGCCGGCTCCGCCGGCGCCCGCTCCCGTCACACCGCCGAGCTTCAACGCGGCGTATCTCCAGAACAAGCCGCCGCAATATCCCGTGACGTCGAGGCGCATGGCCGAGGAAGGCCGCGTGATGCTTCGCGTGCTCGTGAGCGCGGCCGGCGAGCCCGAGAAGGTGGAGGTGCGCACCACAAGCGGCTTCGACAGACTCGACGCCGCCGCGGTCGACGCCGTGCGCTCGTGGAGGTTCGTTCCCGCGCAACAGGCCGGGCGCGCCGTCGCCGCCTGGGTGCAGGTTCCCCTCGTCTTCTCGCTCTCACGATAATCATGGACAGCACGCAATCGCTGGGCTTCGCCCACTACCTGGCCAACGCCGACGTCGTCAGCAAGGGCATCTTCCTCGTGCTCCTCGCGATGTCGCTCGTGAGCTGGTACCTCATCATCGTGAAGGCGGTGCGCGCCTTGATCGCGCGCAAGCGCAGCAAGCGCTTTCTCGCGGCGTTCTGGGACGCGCCCTCGCTCGACGCGGTGGAGCGCAGGCTCGAGGAGGATCACCCGGACGAGCCGTTCTCGCACGTGGCGTATCACGCGATCGTATCGTCGCGCCATCACGCGCGATCGGGCGCCAACCGCCTCAACGAGGCCGGATCGATGGCCGAGTTCCTCACGCGCGCCATCCGCCGCGTGATCGACGAGGAGACCGCGCGCCTCGAATGGGGCTTGAGCGTGCTCGCGTCGGTCGGCAGCACCGCGCCGTTCGTGGGGCTCTTCGGCACGGTCTGGGGCGTGTATCACGCGCTGCTCGCGATCGGCGCCAGCGGCCAGGGCACGCTCGACAAGGTCGCAGGGCCGGTGGGCGAGGCGCTCATCATGACCGGCGCGGGACTGGCGGTCGCGATTCCCGCGGTGCTCGCGTACAACTCGTTCGTGCGCAGCAACCGCGTCGTGCTCTCGCAGCTCGACAGCTTCGCCCACGACGTCTACTCGTTCCTCACCACCGGCTCGCTATACGTGCGCGAAGCGCCGGCGCCGGACGCCAACCGCCGCCCGCCGCAGCCGGTGCGCGGCGTGGCCTGACGACGGAGGCCGCGCATGGCATTCGGAAGCTTCGACTCCGGCAGCAGCACCGGGCGACCGATGGCGGAGATCAACATGGTCCCGCTGATCGACGTGATGCTGGTCCTGCTCATCATCTTCATCGTGACGGCGCCGCTTCTCACCCACGCCGTGAAGCTCGACCTCCCGAAGGCGTCGAGCACCCCCAACGTCACGAAGCGCGAGAACATCCAGCTCGCGATCGACGGCGAGGGCCGCTACTTCTGGAACGGCGAGCTCGTGACGCGCCCGCAGCTCGTCGAGCACTTCCGCAACGCCGCGAAGATCGACCCGCAGCCCGAGATCCACCTCCGTGCCGACCGCACGACGCAGTACCAGGTGCTGTCGGAGGTGCTGGCCGACTCCGCGAACGCGGGGCTCACGCGCATCGGGTTCGTGTCGGACCCGTCGGCCAGGTAGCGAGGCTTCCCGCGGCACGGCGGGTTGCTGGGCGCGGCGCCCGCGCGGCGCGCGAAAAAGCGGCGTATAGTCATCTCGCCATGGCAGCGCTCCGCCACCTTCGAAGCTCCGCCCTCGTCCTCGCGGCGTGCCTCGGCGCGCCTTGCGCGCAAGCGGGCGTCACCACGGTATACAAGTGCTTCGACAGCAAGCTCGGCGTGCTCTACACGGACAAGCCGTGCAAGGGCGAGTCGCTCGACATCGAAGCGGGCAGCGTCGATCCCGTCGCGGTCGCCGAGCTCCAGCGCGAGCGCGAGGCGCTCTCGCGGGCGATGGCGCAGCGCCTGGCGGACAATCGCCGCGTGCTGCCCGAGCGCGATTATGGTCCCGCGTACGTCTACGCGGCCCCGCCGTACGACGTCCCGGAGGTCTACTACCCCGCGTACGGCGGCGTTCCCTACGTCAACGCGCCGCGCCCGCGTGCCGACGATGCCCGGCCCACGCCGCGACGCGACCGTCCGGGCACGGTCACGGGCTCGCGCGGCGACCTCATCAAGCGCTAGTCAGGTCTTTCAGCGGCACCGTGGCGACTCGAGGCTATTCGCTCTCGATCCGCTTTCGCACGTCGGACAGGCGCGCGAGATTGTCGACCAGCGTCGGGACCTGGTTCAGCCCCTCGAGGTAGTCGTAGACATACGCGAGCACCGCGTAGATGGCGCCTGCCGTGAAAGCCGGCGACTGCGTGAAGTCGACCAGGATGAAGACCAGCGCCACGACCGTCGCGAGCTCGGTCACGCCCCAGGTCCAGGCTTCGCTGTCCGACAGCATCACGCGCCAGCGCCGCAGGAGCAGGAAGTGGCGCTTCACGCGGAAGCGGCTGCCCGACGCGATGTCGTCCACCTCGCGCTCGATCTGGTTGTTGATGCCGCGGTTGAGGCGGACGGCGCGCCGCCAGTACCACGCATTGACGAGGCCCATGGGCAGCAACACCGTGGCCGCGATGAGGCCCGCGTCGACGTCGTAGACGAAGAGCATCACGAGCGAGCCGGCCACGGCCAGCACGTTGTGGAACATCGCGGGCACTTCCTTCTCGAAGAAGCCGACGACGTCGCGCACCATTTCCACCCGCGCCGACACCTTGCTCGTGCCGTGCCCGCGGCCCTGCTGCTCGCCGACGAGATGCGACGCGATGTCGGCGTACAGGCCCATGAAGACGCGCGTGTCGATGCGCTGGCGGGCGACGCTCAGCACGACGTGCGCGAGCCACACGCCGACGAGCACCGCGAGCCCCGTGAAGCGGCGGTCGACGAGATCGTCCACCGCCCGGCCGGTGAGCGCCGGGTACGCGAGCGTGCAGGCATTCTCGAGGAGCGCGAGCGAATAGGTGCCCGCGATGGCCGCGCGGCGCGCGCGCACATGGTGGGCAATGCCGGTCGCAGCCATCGTGAAGCGGCCATGCTACCGCAAGGTCCGAAGGCCTGCGGCCGGTGATGCCGTCTCGCGTCCTACACACGATTCGGAGCAAGCCGGGCAGCGACGCCGCGGCGCGCAGGCGACACTGGCAACACATCGTGCCCCACCGCCCCGCGGAGCCTCGCATGAAGTCCATTCTCGACCCGACGTTCCACTACGTTCCCAGCGCCGAAACCGACCTGCGCAAGACGTTCGCGCGCGTTCGCCGCGAGATGGCCCGGGCGCGAGCCCAGCCGCAAGCGGCTTCGGGCGTCGGGCGCGTGGTCGCATTCTCACGCAAGAGCGCCGCCGCTCGGTAGCGACGACGCCAGCGCGGGTTCACCGCGCCGGCGCCCGGCTCATCGTCGCGCCCACAGGCTGGGTGACCGCCTCCAGGAGCCCGGCGTCCGCACGAGGTCCCGGCCGCGGCGGAATGACGAGCCCGATGTCCTGGCTTCCGCCGCCTGTGCGAGTCAGGGTCACCCGTCCTTGAGTGCCATACAGAGCGTGGAGGCGAGCGCGCACCTCCTCGACTCGGTCGACCGTCGATGACTCGCCCGCGCCGGCGTAGGGCGAAACGGTCGTGATGCCGAACTGCAGTCCGTCCGCCTCCGCCACGACGCCGATGCGAATCGACGCTCCGCCGCCGGCGAGCCCGTCGATCGACCCCCGCGACAAGGCATGATCGACGAGCGGAAGCAGGAGCATCGCGGGCATGCGCATGGACGCAACGCTCGCGGGAACGGCGTCCATCGAGAAGCGCAGCGAGCCTCCGGCGCGGGCCTGCGCCACCGCGACGAAGCCGCGCACGAGGTCGAGCTCCTGGCCAACCGTCGACGTGGTGCCGCGGGCCTTCGGCACGGCCGCGCGCAAGTAGGCGATCAGCGCATCGAGGAGCCGCTCGCCGGCCGCCGGCGCGGCCGCATACAGCCGCCGCACGTGCGCGAGCGTGTTGAACAGGAACATGGGCTCGACGCGCGCCTGCATCGCCTGCAGCTCGGACTCCACGCTCGCGCGCTCGGCGGCGATCCGCTGCAGCGCGACGACGTGCAGGCGCATGCGCGCGCGCTGCGCCCGGCGCCGGTCGTTGATGACCCATATGGCTGCCGAGCCGATCATGAGTAGCTCGAACAGGATGTTGAGCACGAACCCGACGAGCCCCGGCGCGGGCGGCGTCTGCACGCCCACGAAGAGCCGGATGAGCCCCCAGACGACGAAGAGCGTCATCGGCACGACGATGATCGACGCCACCACGACCGCGGCCGCGTACACGCCGCGCCGGTCGGGGTCGCGGCCCGTGATGCGATCCGCGACCACCAGCGCCACCAGGAGCGCGAACGCCTTCATCTGGTCGCCCACGAAGATGAACTGCGCGAACCGGATGTCGACCGTGACGACCGTGCGGTACAGCGACAGCGCGCAGCCCAGGAGGAACGTGGCGGCGACCTGCTGCCGCGTGATGCCGCGTATCGCCTCGACGACGAGGCGCGGGAACGAGGTCGCGCGAGGCACGCGCTCTTCGCCGGTCACGGCGCGCCCATAGGGCCGGGGATCGCGATGGTCGCGACCACGCCGTGCGGCGCGTTGCGGCCGATCGTGAGACGGCCCTTGTCGCCGTGGAGCATGGCCAGGCGCGCCCGGGTGTTGGCAAGCCCCGTGCCCTTGCCGTGCGTGCGCGTGAACCCGCCGCCCGTATCGGCGACGCGAATCTCGAGGCCGTCGGGGCCCGCGATGGCGCCGACGCGAATCGAGCCGCCCTCGCGCAGCGGCGCGAGGCCGTGCTTGATCGCGTTCTCGACGAGCGTGAGGAGCATCAGAGGCGGAAAGGGGACGTCGCGAAGCGCGTCGGGCACGTCCACTGCGAACTCGAGCCGCCGCCCCATGCGTATCGCCTGGACTTCGAGGTAGGCCTTGGTCAGGCGCACCTCGCTGCCGAGCGTCGCGTCGCCGGCGCGCATCTGCGGCAGCGCCGCGGCCAGGTACTCCATGAGGTTGTCGAGCATGCGCGCGGCGTCGTGCGGCGAGTCCGCGTAGAGCCCGCGCACGTTGGCCAGGGTGTTGAAGAGGAAGTGCGGCTCGATCTGCGCCTGCAGCACCTTGAGGCGCGCCTCCTCCATGCGCTGCAGGAAGCGCGCGCGGTCGCGCTCGGCGTCCTTGGCGCGCGCGCCGTGCTCCTCGGCCTCGCGCAGGAACACGAACACCGCCGCGACGAGCGCGCACAGGAGGCCATAGCGCACCATAGCGACCAGCGCGGGATCGAGCAGCGACTGGTCCTCGACGTACTCCCAGCCGGTCGCGGACTCCACCGCGAGCATCAGCGCCACGCCCGCGATGCACGACGCCATCACGGCGACGACGAGCGCGCCGTAGCGCAGCGCCGGCCGCGGCGACGGGACGTTGTAGGTGACGACGATCGCGAGCGCGACGGGAACGGCGACCACGAGGCCAAGCATCGCGGCCTCCGCGGTCTTCACGAGCCACGCCGTGAAGGGCAGGTGGGCGGGACCGCTCGACAGCACGGCGTCGATGTCGCGGCTCGTCCGCCGCACCGCGTTCACGATGCAGAGCGCGACCACGAGGCCGATGCCGTTCCACGTGAAGCCCGCGAGCCAGCGCGCGGCCGGCGCGCGCGGCGCGTCCGGCGCCTCGGCAGCGGAGGCCGTCGACGCGCTCATATCACATCTGCTTGAAGAGGTGCACGTACGGCTCGCTCACCGGCAGCGTCTCCTTGCGCTGCTTGAGCCTGACGTGCAGGTGGCCGCCCAGGTTGCGCGTCAGGCCGGACACGGCGTTGATGTTCACGACGGTGCCGCGGTGGATCTGCCAGAACATGCGCGGGTCGAGGTCCTCGATGAGGTCCTTGATGGGACGGCGGATGAGCGAGTCGCGATCGGCCGTCACTACCACCGTGTACTTGTTGTCGGCCCGGAAGTAGCAAATCTCCTCGACGGTGATGAGGCGCAGGTCGTCGCCCTGCGACGCGGTGATCCAGCGCAGGTACTCCTTCGGCTGGCCCGCGCCGCGGTCCAGCGCGTCGAGCGCGGCGTCGGGCTTCGTGGGCGCGGTGCGCGCCCGCTCGCGCAGGCGGGCGACGGCAGTGGCGAGCCGGGCCGGCGAGATGGGCTTGACGATGTAGTCGACGGCGCCTTCCTCGAAAGCCGCGACGGCGTGGTTGTCGTAGGCCGTGACGAAGACGATGTGGCACTGGCCGCTGACCTGGCGCGCGAGCTCGAGGCCCGACAGGCCGGGCATCTCGATGTCGAGGAAGAGGAAGTGCGGTGCGTGCTCGCGCGTGGCTTGCAGCGCCTCGTAGCCGTCCTCGGCCTCGGCGCAGATCACGAGATCGGGCCACAGGCGCGCGAGCGTCTTGCGAAGCTCGGCGCGCAACACGGGCTCGTCCTCCGCGATCACCGCCTTCAGCACCGCCATCCCCTCCTCCCTCGACGCAAGGTATACCGCAAACGCGCGGCGATCGCCAAGCGTTGCGCTCCCGCTCGTCGCGAAGTGTGCGCGCGTGCGGCCGCCCGGCCGGCGCGTGCGACGGAACATGCGGAAGGCGGCGCGAAAACCCGCAAAGCGGCGACGGCTTCCTGCCCTTCACCCGGACGCGCGAAGCCCGCGCGTCGCGCATCCTTGCCGCGGAATTCATCCCGA
Source organism: Casimicrobiaceae bacterium (assembly GCA_044225355.1). Lineage (GTDB taxonomy): Bacteria > Pseudomonadota > Gammaproteobacteria > Burkholderiales > Casimicrobiaceae > VBCG01. Next base: position 7,221 of record JBGAIS010000167.1, read on the forward strand.
AATTCGCGGCAATGGCTCCAGCGTGAGGCGAATCCGTCTCAATCCGCCCCTCGGCGCCGCGAGCTTCACGACACTGTGCACCGTTGGCAACCGGGCGAAATGCGCAACCCTCACGAAATGCCGCGATGTCATCTACGGTCACGAAACGGATAGCGCTGCCGGCGCGTCGCGCTGCGGCCCTGGCCGCGGCGGGTGCCGTCGGGCTCGCCCTGCCCGCGCCGGCCACCGAGC
>JBGAIS010000168.1:0-7446 GCA_044225355.1 Casimicrobiaceae bacterium
GGGCGCGAAGCTCGTGGAGACGGCGGGGGATATCCTCGAGGAGATGGGGCTCGCGGAGCGGGCGGCCGGCTTGCAAACCGGCCCGGAGGCTCCCATGTCCGGGAACGCCGTGCTGAGCGCGCTCGGCGGCGACCCGGTGGACGTCGACACGCTCATCGCCCGCACCGGATGGCCCGCGGACGAGGTCCTCGCGGCGCTGACCGAGCTCGAGCTCGCCGGGGCCGCGGCGCCGCTCCCGGGCGGGCGCTGGCAGCGGAGGCAGGCATGAGGCCGGCCACCCCGAGGGCGGCCCCGGCGGACCGCGATTTCCCCGCCGTCACCCGCGTAAGGTAGTATCTGCGTCCCCTTTTTGAGCCGCGAAGACCCCTTGACGAAGTCGCTCATCATTGCCGAGAAGCCGTCCGTCGCCGCCGACATCGCTCGCGCGCTCGGCGGCTTCACGCGCCACGACGACTACTTCGAGAGCGACAAGGCGGTGCTGTCGTCGGCGGTCGGCCACCTGGTCGAGATCGGCATGCCCGAGGAGGAGGAGGTCAAGCGCGGCAAGTGGACCTTCGCGCACCTGCCCGCGGTGCCGTCGAAGTTCGCGCTGAAGCCCATCGAGAAGAACGAGAACCGCCTGCGCACGCTGCTGAAGCTCATCAAGCGCAAGGACGTCACGTCGCTCATCAACGCGTGCGACGCCGGGCGCGAGGGCGAGCTTATCTTCCGCTACATCGTGCAGTACGCGAAATCGTCCAAGCCCATCAAGCGGCTTTGGCTGCAGTCGATGACGCCCGCGGCCATCCGCGACGGCTTCGGCGCGCTGCGCAGCGACGACGCCATGCTCCCGCTCGCCGACGCCGCGGTGTGCCGGTCGGAGGCCGACTGGCTCGTCGGCATCAACGGCACGCGCGCCATGACCGCGTTCAACTCGAAGTCGGGCGGCTTCCAGCTCACGACGGTCGGGCGCGTGCAGACGCCCACGCTCGCCATCCTGGTCGAGCGCGAGGCCAAGATCCGCGCGTTCGTCCCGCGCAACTATTGGGAAGTGGTGGGCACGTTCGCGGCCAAGGGCGGCGAGTACACGGGCCGCTGGTTCGACGAGAAATTCAGGAAGGCCGACGACGACCCGGACGCCCGCGCCGAGCGCCTGTGGGACGAAGCGCGCGCGAAGGCGCTCGCCGACAAGTGCGTCGGCAAGCCGGGCACGGTCACCGAGGAATCGAAGCCTTCCACGCAAAGCCCGCCGCTCCTGTACGACCTCACGAGCCTGCAGCGCGAGGCGAACGGCCGCTTCGGATTCTCGGCGCGGACCACTCTCTCGCTCGCGCAAGCGCTGTACGAGAAGCACAAGGCGCTCACGTACCCGCGTACCGATGCGCGCGCGCTGCCCGAGGACTACATCGACACGGTGAAGTCGACGCTCGAGGAGCTGCGCGAGACCAACGCCTTCGGCGGGTTCGCGCGCGAGATCCTGAAGCAGAAGTGGGTGAAGCCCAACAAGCGCATCTTCGACAACTCGAAGATCTCCGATCACTTCGCGATCATCCCCACGCTCACGCGCCCGAAGAGCCTCAACGAGGTCGAGGCCAAGCTGTACGACCTCGTGGTGCGCCGATTCCTCGCGGTGTTCTATCCCGCGGCGGAGCACCTCGTCACCACCCGAATCACGCGCGTCGAGGGCGAGCCCTTCAAGACCGAAGGCAAGGTGCTCGTCACGCCGGGCTGGCTCGCCGTGTACGGCAAGGAGGCGCAGGGCGAGGACGCCTCGCTCGCGCCCGTCGCGCCCAACGAGAAGGTGCGCACCGAGCGCGTCGACGTGAACGCGCTCGTCACGCGCCCGCCGCCGCGGTTCAACGAGGCGACGCTCCTGTCGGCCATGGAAGGGGCGGGCAAGACGATCGAGGACGAGGACCTCCGCGATGCGATGCGCGAGAAGGGGCTCGGCACCCCGGCCACGCGCGCGTCGATCATCGAGGGCCTCATCGCCGAGCGCTACATCCATCGCGAGGGCAAGGAGCTCACGCCCACCGCGAAGGCCTTTTCTCTCATGACGCTCCTGCACGGCCTGGGCGTCCCGGAGCTCTTCTCGCCCGAGCTCACCGCCGAGTGGGAGTTCAAGCTCGCGCAGATGGAGCACGGCAAGCTCGGGCGGCCCGCGTTCATGAACGAGATCGTGGCCATGACCGAGCACATCGTCGGCCAGGCCAAGAACTACGAGAGCGACACCATCCCCGGCGACTTCGCGACGCTCACGCAGCCGTGCCCGAAATGCGGCGGCGAAGTGCACGAGAAGTACAAGAAGTTCCAGTGCATGAACCCGTCGTGCGACTTCGCCTTCTGGAAGATCATGGGCGGGCGCCAGATCGAGCCGGCCGAGGCCGACACGCTCATCCGGCAGCGCGAGGTGGGCCCGCTCGAGGGCTTCCGGAGCAAGATGGGCCGGCCGTTCTCGGCGTCGCTCAAGCTCAACGACGACAACGAGGTCGTGTTCGACTTCGGCAACGCCGACGGCGGCGACGACGGCGAGGCGCCCGATTTCTCGGGCAGGGAAGCGCTCGGCAAGTGCCCGAAGTGCGGCGGCAACGTCTACGAGCACGGTAACGCCTATGTGTGCGAGAAGGCGGTCGGCCCCGACAAGACCTGCGACTTCCGCAGCGGCCGCACCATCCTCATGCGCCCGGTCGAGCCCGAGCAGATGCGCAAGCTCCTCGCGAATCGCAAGACGGATCTCCTGCAGTTCGTGTCGACGCGCACGCGGCGGCCATTCTCCGCGTTCCTCGTCGTGCAGCCCGACGGCAAGGTGGGCTTCGAGTTCGAGCCTCGCGATCCTTCGAAGGCGCGCGGCCCGCGCTCGTCGGCGGCACTGCGCGTGCTGGGCGCGCACCCCAGGGACAAGAAGCCCGTCGAGCTCTTCTCGGGGCGCTACGGGCCGTACGTGAAGCACGGCGCGGTGAACGCCACGATCCCCGACGCCGACAACGTCGAGGGCCTGACGCTCGACGACGCCGTGAAGATCCTCGCCGCCAAGGCGGGCGGCGGCAGCTCGCGCACGGGCGCGCCTCGCGCGACCGCGCGCGCGGCGGCCAAGACGGCCGCCAAGACTGCGGCGAAGGCGCCCGCCGCCAAGGCGACGACGGCCGGGGTGGCCAAGACCGCGGCCAAGCCGAAGGCCGTCGCGAAGACAGCCGCCAAGACCGCGGCCAAGCGCACGCCGGCGCGCAAGACCGCCAAGCGCACGTCCTCCTGATCCACCGCGACCCCGCGCTGGACGGCCTGCGCGGCTTCGCCGTGCTGCTCGTCTTCTGCGTGCACGCCGCGGGCAACGCGGCCGCGGTCGCCTGGGGCATCGACTTCGGCGGCGCACGCTTCGCGTCGCTTCACGCCGCCGTGGAGCGCATCGTGTTCTGGCTCTATCGCTCCCACCACGGCGTGTTCCTGTTCTTCGTGCTGTCGGGCTTCCTGATCGGGCGCATGTTCGCGCGCCAACGCAAGGGCGATGGCCCGCGCGCGCCGCCGGCTTACGCGCGCTTCGCGTGGCGGCGCATCCTGCGCATCTATCCCGCGTTCCTGCTCGCGTTCGCGGCGTCGCTCGCCTTCTGCCTGCACGACGGCACGTGGACGCCCCCGGACTGGCCCCGCGTGGCGGGCAACCTCCTCTTCCTCAACGGCGCGCCGGGCGTCGGCGTCGCGCCGTTCAACATCGTCACGTGGTCGCTCTTCTACGAGATGACGTTCTACCTCGCGGTGCCTCTCGTCGCGCGCGGCGGAGAGGCCGCGATGTGGACGGGCGTCGCGCTGCCCGCGGCACTCGCGGCGCTCGGCGCCGATCCGCTCGTGCTGTGCTGGTCGCTGCTGTTCGCGGGCGCGATGCTCGCGCGCCACGAGGAAGCGCTGCGCGCCGCCATGTCTCGCGTGCCTTCGGCATGGCCGCTCGCCGCGTACCTCGTCGTGACCACCGCCGCGATGCTCGACGCGCTGCCGCCGGAGGTCGCCATCCTCGCGTTCGGCGCCGCGAGCGTCGCCCTCGTCGCCAAGGCGCTCGAGCCCGGCAACGCGGTGTCGCGCGGGCTCTCGCTTCGGCCGCTGCGCGCGTTGGGCCGCGTGAGCTACTCGTTCTATCTCTTGCACTGGATGATCGTCGTGCTCGTCGCGCGCGCGGCGGCGGCGGCATGGCCTGGGCCGCGGGCGGCGATCGCGATCTTCGTCGCGGGCTTCGTGCTGTCGCTCGTCGCGGCGTGCGCGTCCTGGTGGATCGCCGAGCGTCCGTACTACGGCCGTCATCGCGAGCGTTGACGTCGCGCGACGGCAAGATCGCCGTCGACTCGGGTTAGCGACAGGCGATCGAACCCGGGTTATCGACGGTTTGTAAGGCGCATCGCGAACATCGCGGGATTTCGATAGGTCCGCATGAGAGTCGACGGTGCGACACTCGTCCGCACTCGAAGAACACTCTGGAGGACGCCACGGGCGCGCGACGCGACCCGTGCGCATCGTCGACGCCGATGAACAACCGGGACCTGTTGAAGGGCTGCTTCCTCATCGCGCTATCGCTGCTGTTCGGGTTGACCGCGATGCGCTACCCCATGGGATCGCTGGGCCGCGCGGGGCCGGGAATGTTCCCGGTGCTCGTCGCGTCGCTCCTCTTCCTCATCGGCGTCGCCACCGTGGTGCGCGCGCTCCTCACCGCCCCGGTGCCGATGAACGCGCAGCTCCGCAACATCGGCATCGTGCTCGCGAGCCTGTGCGGCTTCGCGCTCATCTCCGAGTTCGTCAACATGATCGCGGGCATCGTGTTCATGGTCTTTTTCTCGACGCTCGCCGGAACGAGGTACTCGGTGGTGCGCAACATCAAGATCTGCGCGGGACTCATCGCCATCGCGTTCGGCTTCTGGAAGGGGCTGGGCCTCCAGCTCCCGCTCTACTGATGGAGATCCTCCACAACCTGGCGTTCGGATTCGAGCACGCGCTCACGCTGCAGAACCTCATGTTCTGCGCCATCGGGTGCACCGTCGGCACGCTCATCGGCCTTCTCCCGGGCTTAGGGCCTCTCGCGACCATCAGCCTCCTCCTGCCGCTCACCTATTCGATCTCCGTGAGCGGCGCGCTCATCATGCTCGCGGGCATCTACTACGGCGCGCAGTACGGGGACAGCGTCAGCGCCATCACCATGAAGATCCCGCACGCGAGCAGCATCGTGGCGTGCATCGACGGCTACCAGCTCACGCTCAAGGGTCGCACGGGACTCGCGCTCTTCACCGCCGGCGTGTCGAGCTTCATCGGGGGCAGCATCGCGATCGTGGTCCTCGCCGCGCTCGCGCCGGCGCTGGGCGAGGTGGCGCTGCTGTTCGGGCCGCAGGACTATTGCGCGCTCATGCTCGTGGGCTTCGTGTGCGTGAGCTTCGTCACCACGGGGAGCCTCCTGGGCGGCTTCGCGATGTGCCTCATCGGCGTGCTGCTGGGGCAGATCGGCACCGACGTCAACAGCGGCATGCAGCGCTTCACGCTGGGACTGCCGTTCCTGGCCGACGGCATCGGGCTCGTGAGCGTCGCGCTCGGCTGCTTCGGCATCGCCGAGATCGTCAAGAACCTGGACTCGCGCGAGGAGCGCTCGCCGTTCAACGGCAAGATCCACCTGATTCCTTCGTGGCCGGAGTTCAAGCGGATCATCCCGAGCGCATTGCGCGGCAGCGCGGTGGGGTCGATCCTCGGCATCCTGCCCGGCGGCGGCCCGTCGATCGCGCAGTTCGCGGCGTACGCGATCGACAAGAAGGTGAGCAAGTACAAGGACGAGATAGGCACCGGCGCGATCGAGGGCGTGGCGGGCCAGGCCGCCGCGGATGAGGCGGCCGCGCGAACGAGCTTCATCCCGCTCATGAGCATCGGCATTCCCGAGAACGCGGTGATGGCGCTCATGATGGCGGCATTCGTCATCAAGGGCATCCAGCCCGGCCCCAACATGATCGCGAGCCATCCCGAGCTCTTCTGGGGGCTCGTCGCGAGCATGTGGATCGGCAACGTGTTCCTGCTCGTGCTGAACGTTCCGCTGGTGCGCTACTGGCTGTCGGTGTTCAAGATCCCGTACAACGTCCTCTTTCCCGCGATCCTCTTCTTCTGCTGCGTCGGTACGTACAGCGTCAACAACAGCCTCGACGACATCTACATCACCGTCGTGTTCGGCGCGCTGGGGTACATGTTCAGCCAGCTCGACCTCGACCCGCCTCCGCTCATGCTGGGCTTCATCCTGGGACCGATGCTCGAGGAGAATTTCCGTCGCGCGCTCCTCATCAGCCGAGGCAGCTTCTCGACGTTCTTCACGCATCCGATCAGCGGCACGCTGATGGGGCTCATCGGCGTGTTCATCGCCTGGCAGATCGCGTCGTTCTTCCTCGCGCGTCGCAAGGCGGTCCCGCGCGCGCCCGCGGAAGCGCCGGTCGCGGGGCCTTAAGCCAGGACCCATCGCAAAATGGGGTCAGACCCCATTGTCTGCGGCACCGATTCTCTCGGAGGATCGAGACGGGCGCTCCGGAAATGGTGCCAGGCCTGTAATGGGGTCTGACCCCATTATTTGCCGTGTGAATTCAATACCTTGAAGCGTCGAGAAGCCGAGCCGCGGAAAAATGGTGCCAGGTCTGTAATGGGGTCTGACCCCATTTCCGGGGGACGGGACGCTGGTCAGGAGATCGCGGGCGCGCACATCACGACGCGGTCGGCGCCGTCGCCTTCGGCAAGCCAGCCGCGGGCGACCATGGCGTCGCGCACGTCGCGGCTCGTCGTGTAGCGATGATTCGCGTCGATGCGATTCGAATACACCCGATACACCGGCCGCGTACTCGCGGGGCATGCGCCCGCGACGGGCGTATACAGATAGAAGAATGCCGGGTCCTCCGCCACGAACGCGGGATGGGCGGCAAGCGTGCCGGCGCACTCGGCGGCGTCGCGGCCGAAGTAGTGGCCGTCGCCGAAGCCCGGGGGAATGTAGATGCGGCACACGGGCGCGGTATCCGGCGCGGGCGTGTGCAGCACTTCGAACGAGTACCCCGTGCGCGCCCAGCCCTTGCTCGCCGTGCCCGCGTCGAGCAGCAGGATCTCGTCGCTCGCCCACGTGAGGAAGTAGTGGTCGAGCGACGCGTTGTAGTACTCGACGACCGTGGTTCGAAGGGTGCCGCCGGTGGTGGCCTGCGCGGCCTTCACCGCGGCGGCCGCGTCGACGATGCCCGTCCCGCAACCGAGCGTCGCGCAGCTGCTCGATGAGGGGAACGGCTTGGCACTCGCCTTCAAGAGCGCGCGCAGGTGCTCGGCCGACCGGCCCGGCGCGACGGACAGCGCGAGCGACGCGACCCCGCTCACGAGCGGCGCCGAGAAGCTCGTGCCCTGGCGCTGCGCGAGGCTGTCGGCGGCCGGCACGGTCTCGCCCGCGTTCCACAGCGTGAGGAAATTGCCGCTGTTGCCGCCCGGGGCCGC
>JBGAIS010000169.1:0-10771 GCA_044225355.1 Casimicrobiaceae bacterium
AGGCCGCGCAGGCGCATCGGCGCGCGCTCGAGCTCCGGCCCGACCACGCCGGCGCGTGGAGCAACCTGGGCCGCGCGCTGCAGGCCGCGGGCGATGTCGACGGCGCGCTCGCGGCGTTCCGCCGCGGCTTGGCGATCGCGCCCGACTCCGCGCCGCTTCACTGGAACCATGGCCTCGCCCTGCTTCTCGCCGGCGACTACGCGCAGGGCTGGCCCGAGTACGAATGGCGATTGCGGGCGGCCGACTTCGCCCACGCGCTGCCCTTCTATCCTGGTCCCGCATGGCAGGGCGAGGACCCGCGCGGCCGCACGATCCTCGTGACCGCGGAGCAAGGCCTGGGCGACGCGATCCAGTTCCTGCGCTTCGCGAAGCCACTGTCGGCCCGCGGCGCGCGCGTGATCGCGATGGTCCCGCCCGCGCTGCGTGCGCTCGCGTCCACCGTTCCCGGCGTCGCCGAGGCGCACGCGGTGGGCGGACCGCTGCCCGCCTACGATGCCCACGTGTCGCTCATGTCGCTGGCCTCGCGCCTGGGCGTGACGTTCGACGGCGTGGCGACGGACGCGCCGTACATGCACGCCGGATCCCGCTCGCGCCCGCGAGGCGCGCGCCGCGATCGACCGCGAGGCGAACGGAGCGCTCGCCGTCGGCATCGCGTGGAGCGGCGCCGCGGGTAACACGAACAACACGCGCCGCAGCGTCCCGCTGGCGGCGCTCGCGCCCATCGCAGCGCTCGCGGGCGTGCGGCTCTTCTCCCTCAAGCGCGAAGGCGAGGCCATGTCCGCCGACGACGCGCGCGAGTCGCAGCGACTCGTCAACCTCGACCTTCGCAACGACCTCGACGGCCTCGCCGCGATGATCGAAGGCCTCGACGTCGTCGTCTCCGTCGACACGAGCCTCGCGCATCTTGCGGGCGCGATGGGAAGGCGCGTGCATGTGCTGCTCGCGCGCGTGCCGGATTGGCGCTGGGGGCTCGCGGGAGACCGCACGCCGTGGTACGCGAGCGCCACGCTCCATCGCCAGCACGCGAGCGGCGACTGGTCGCTACCCGCCGCGTCAGTCGCTGCCGCGCTCGAGGATCTCGCCCAGCGCCGCGATGGGTGAGGCGTCGTCGAACACACGCCCGCGCGCGTCCACGATGCGCGACGACAGCGCGTCGCGGTGCGAGCGATCGGCCGCGATGGCTGCAACCTTGCGCACGTAATCGTCTCGGTCGCGCGCGACGAGATCGTCCATGCCCAGGAGGCCGAGCATGCCGAGGCTCTGCCGCCCGCGCATGAACCGCCCAGGGAGCGTGACGATGGGCAGCCCGCTCGCGAGCGCGTCGAGGCTCGTGTTGCCTCCCGACCAGTGCACCGTGTCGAGCATCGCGTCGCAAAGCGTGTTGATGCGAAGGTAATCGTCGCGCGCGCAGCGCGGCAGGAAGCGCACCCGCGCGGGGTCGATGCCCGCTCGCGTCCACCTGGACCGAAGCTTCGCGAGGAGGCCTGGATCGCGCGCCTCGAACCCCACGAGGAGCGCCGAAGGTGCGGCCCGCAGCACGTCGGCGAATAGCGCGTCGTTGTCGGGATGGATCTTGAAGATCGACTGCGGGCAGAGCAGCAGCGGGACGCCTTCCGGCAGGCCGAATCGTTCGCGCGACGCATCGGTCGGCGCCGCCGGCATCGCATAGCGCGTGCCGATCCCCGGCAGCGTCACGAGAGGCTCGCGGTAGTGCGACGCCGCGTCGACGGCTCCATGCATGCGCACGAGAGGTACGCGTCGATGGCGGGAAGGCCCGTCGTCACCGGGTGTCCCCACCCCGCGAGCTGCCGCGGCGCGAGGCGCAGCGTCGCGAGCGCGAACGTCACCTGGCCCATGCCGAGCTCGGGATACACGAGCACGTCCAGCGCGTCCGCGCGAATGCGCGGCGCGAGCTGCGACGGCCGCCACCACGCGCAATGGCGGAAGGTGTCCGCGCGCGCCGCGATGCGCTCCCCCGCCGCGTCGCGGCCGGGCACCAGGTGATAGACGAAGACCTCGAAGCGATCGCGCGGAAGATCGGTGATCCAGCGCTCGAAGTAGCTTCCTACCGTGCCGTCGACGAAGAACATGCTCGCGAAGCCGACGCGGAGGCGCCGACCCCCGCGCGCGAGGCGCGACCGGTCGCGTCCAGTCCGCCGCGCGCGCTGGACGAGCGCGTCGACGAGCGTGCCGTAGCGCGTTGCAGCTCGCGGTCGTCCTCGCCCTGGTACGGAAGGAGGAAGCTCGTGTAGCGGAGCTCGTCGACGAGCCGATCGGCGGAAAGGCTTGACGCGCGCATAGGTAGCCCGCGCTCGAGATGCGAAAGGCCTTCGGCACGACGCACGCGCGGCGTCGACCGCCTCCTTGCTTTCGCTCACCATGGGCAGCGCGAGCGCGCGGGCGAGCGTGGCGCGGAGCATGCGGGGATCGCGGCGCTGCGCCTCGTCGAGCGCGGCGCGCGCACCTGGGAGGTCGTCGCGCTCGGCGAGCACCTGGCCGAGCTCGCGGCACGCGTTCGCGTCGCGCGTGTCCGACTGCGCGGCCCTGGCGAAGAGCTCGGCCGCCGACGCGAGATCGCCGCGATCCCGCAGCAAGCCCGCGAGCGTGATCGCAGCGCCTCGCTGGCGCGCGTCGAGCGCGAGCGCGCGGCGAAGCGCCTCCTCCGCGCCGCCGTCGTCGCCGACGTCGCGCCGCAGCGCGCCCAGGTTCGACCACGCCACCGCGTAGCGCGCATCGGCGCCGACGGCATGCTCGGCGGCCGTCAGCGCCTCCGCGGTGCGACCCGCCGAGCGGAGCGCGTTCGCGAGATTGCTCCAGCCCCGCGCGTAGCTCGCGTCGGCGCGCGTGGCGCGCGCGAACGCTTCGAGCGCGCGATCGAGCGAGCCCACGTCCGCGCACAGGATGCCCAGGTCGTTCCACACGCGCGCCTGCGACGCGTCGAGCGCGAGCGCGCCTTCGAGGTCGACGATGGCGAGCGGCAATTCGCGCAGCGCCTCGCGCGCGCGTGAACGAGCCACCAGCGCCGCAAAGCGGTCCGCACCCGCGAGGCTCGGCTGCGCGAGGACCGCATCGAGCTCCGCGCGGGCGCCGCCCGCATCCCCCGCGGCAAGCCGCTGCTGCGCGACGGCGATGCGCGAGGACGCGTCGCTCATCCGATCGCCGCCAGGTAGGCCGCCTCGAGATGCCGCGTGTGCGCCTTCATGTCGGTGAGCGGCGACGACGCGATGCCCCGCGTGATCGCGTCCTTCACGCCGCGCATGAACGCCGCGTCGCCGGCGAGGCGCACCGCGATGTCGACGTACTCGCGACCGGTGCGCGCGATGGTCTCGGTGACGCCCAGGTTCTCGAGGATGGAGTACGTGGTGCGCTCGCCGTGCCGCTTGCCGACCAGCGTCACCACGGGCACGCTCGCGTCGAGCGCCTCCAGCGTCCCGTTGACGCCGCCGAACGGCATCGTGTCGAGCACCATGTCCACCATCGCGTATCGCGCCTGGTTCTCGGCATCGTCCCGTCCCTGCGGAATGAAGACGATCCGCCTCGCATCGATGCCGCCGGCGGCCGCGATGCGAAGGTAGCTCGCGCGCATCGCGGGGTTGGCGGGCGAGAACGCGATCGCGGCGCGAGGAATGCGCTCGAGCACGTCGCGCCACAGCTTGAGGCAGCGGCGCGACAGCTTGAGCGGATTCACGAAAGCGCCGATCACGAACGCATCGGGCGCGATGCCGGAGGCCTCGCGACGGAACGCATGATCCTTCGCGGCCGCGATGGGCCGGTAGGGATAGACGCATCCTTCCATCGCGAGCAGGCGCTCGATCTGGAACTCCTGGCTCTCCGGAACGTCGGCGTAGCGATCGGTGAGCTTGTAATCGACTTGTGAAAGGCCCACCGTGCCGGCGCTCGCGACGTGCGTGACCTGCACGCGCGCCGGCTTGTGCGCGAGGATGCCGGGGCGCGAGCCCTTGGTGTGCGTAGAGAGGTCGACCAGGAGATCGAGGTCGTCCGCGGCGATGGCCGCCGCGGCATCACGGTCGTCCATTCCCGCGACCGTCGCGAAGCGCGCGGCGACGGACTCGAAGCGCTGCGTCCACGCGTCGCGCTCCGCCGTCGTCGAGTAGAAGTGGAGCGCGAAGCGCGAGCGGTCGTGATGCTCGATCGCCGCCCACATCATCTTGCCCATGACGTGATTGCGAAGATCGCCGGAGAGATATCCGATGCGGAGCGGGCCTGGCGCGCGCTGCGCGCGCGGCCTCGGGGGCAAGGGCATGCCGTACACCTTCGCCGCGACGGCGTCGTAGGCCTGCGCGAAGCGCAGCACGGTGGACGGCTCGATGTCGTAGAAGAGGAGCAGGTAGAGGAGCCGATTCGAGGCAATCGGCGAGTTCCTGCTCGTGGTGCGCGCGATAGGCATCGCGGCGAAGCCCGTCGAGATAGCGATCGACGGCGGCGAGGTCGCCTTCGTGCTGGCACGCCTCGAGCGCGTACACGGCGAGCGGCAAGGCGTCCGGGCAGTGCTTCGAAAGCGTGGAAGTTCTCGAGCCAGCGGTCGATCTCGCCGCTCGCGAGAAGGAGCTCGCCCAGGTGCTTGTACGCCTGACGTGGCGTAGTCGGTCGCGATGACGTGGTAAGTTTCGCGGCGCGCCGGTTGCCTTGCTGCTCGAACAGCACGCCCAGGTTGAAGTCGGCGTCGATGAAGCCGGGTCGAACGTCAGCGCGCGCTGGTAGGCGCGCGCGGCGCCCTGCGCGTCACCTTTGCGCTGGAGGGCGACGCCGTGGTGGAAATGCGCGTTCGCGCTCGCGGGCTCGACCTTCAGGAGGTCGGCGAACGCGGCCTCGGCCGCGACGCCGTCGTGCCGGCGCAGGTGAACGCGCCCCAGCATGCGAAGGAGCGCCGCGTCGTAAGGCACCCGCGCAAGGCCTTCGTGCACGAGCGAGAGCGCGAGCGCGGTGTCGCCGTCGGCGAGGGCCAGGTCAGCGGCGAGGCGCGCCTCGGTGAACGAAGGCACCGCCGCGAGCGCCGCGGCAAAGGCCTTCCTTCGCGCGAACGGCACGGCGCTGCGTGCCGCGGCCACGACTCCCGAGAGCTGCAACGCCGGCGCGAAGCTTCCGGCTGCCGCTCGAGCACTTGCGCGTACCCGCCGCGGCGCCTTCGAGATCGCCTTGCTGGTGGAGGCGCACCGCGTCGTCCCACGATTGCGCGAGCGCATCCGCGGCGGGCGTAGCGCCTTCGGCAAGGTGCGCCGGCACACCGCGCAGGGCATCGACCAGGTCCGGCGGTCGACGCGGAACACGCGCTCGACGGCCGGCTCGCGATGCAGCGGCGCCCCCGTATCGAGCGCCCACATCGCGCGCGCGGGCTTTGCGAGCAGCATGCCCGCGACGGGACCGGCGAGCCCCGCGGCGTCGACGAGCACGTCGCAGTCGCGCGCTGCGACGACCTTGGCCGCCTCGATGCCGGCGATCGCCGGGAGTTCGACGAGCGCCGCGTCCACGGCGCGTGGGTCGAGCCTGTCGCGCGTCGCCTCGCGCGCCGGAGACGCTGAGAATCAAGAGCGACAGGCTCTCGCGCGGGATGGCGTCGAGCACGTGCGTGAGGGCGTCGCGCGCACGTGCGAACGCGCGCGCGACTCCACTGGAGGCAGGAGCCACGCGAGCCGCAGCGACGCACCTGCGCGTGCGCACGGGCCACATGAGCGGGACGCTCGGCGCCGAGCGCGTCGCACCCAGCGCGCCATACGCCACCGCGAGCCGCTTCCGACAGCGTCGGATTCGAGCCCGCACCGCGACGGACACGCGGCGCAGCGCATCGACGTCGGCCGGCGTGAAGGCGCTTCGGCGATCGCGTCCGGCATCGCGACGCCCTGGCCCGCGAGGGCGGGCAGGTAGGTCGGCAGCGACGCGACGGACGACGCCGGCAACGACGCGAGCGCATCCTCGTCACCGGCGCGGGCGCGCGCGCGACGAGGAGCGTCGTGCGAGAGCGCGCGTCGTCGGCACGGCGCGCACGGCCTCCGAGGCCACGCGCGTCGCGGTCGCGAAGTCGCCCTGCAGCATCGATGCCTCGCAGATCGCGAGCCGCGGCGCCACGAACGAAGGATCGAGCGCGGCGGCGCGTCCCCACGCGGCAGCAGCCTGCTGCGACAGGCCGAGCTGCCACCACGCCTCGCCCAGGTGGAAGTGCGGGACGGGCGAGGCCGGGTCCTTGCGCGGCGCGCCGGAGCACGGGATGGCGTCGGCGGGCCGGCCCTCCTGGGTGGGGGCGCGTCCGCGGGCGAGCCATTCTCGGCAAAGGCGTCGGCAGCCATCGGCGTTACTTGAGCCGCGCGCGGAGGCGCGCGACCATCGACGCCGGGGCGATGCGCAGGTAGCACGCGTCCTGCGAGCGTTCCGCGTCGTCGCTCCGCGGCGCGCGCGAGTCGCGAGAGGAAGCCGCGGCCACCCGGTCTCGCCTTCGCGCGCGGCAAGGTGGCGGCGTCCACGGGCGGTAACCGAGGCCATAGAGAAGCCGCCCCGCTCCGGCCGCTCGATCGTCGCGGCAGCGGCGCCGCGCCGTTGATCGCCGCCTCGTAGCGCGCGACCGTCGCGTCGGTCATCGCGGCGATGGCATTGCGCGGCACGGCCTTCGCGCGGGCCGCGGCGTCGGCGAGAGGGCGTCCGCGCGCGCGGGGTCGACGATCTGCAGGATGCGATCGAGCATGCGCGTGCCACTTCGGGATCGCTTCATCCAGCCCGCGCCGGTGCCGGTCACGCGCTCCGGCAACGCGCCGATCGGCGGCACGAGCCGGCCGGTTCGCGGCCCACGCCTCGGTCAACGTGTAGCTGAAGGACTCGGGGCCCGCGGACGGGCACGAGCGAGACCCGGTAGTGATCGAGGAGGTCGGGCAGGTCGCGCGGCGCGTAGTGGCCGTTGATCGTGAAGCGCGCGTCGTCCGACTGCCACGGCCCATGGTTGAAATCGAGGTAGCCGATGAGCACGAAGCGAACGCGCTCGTCGCGCTCGCGCGCGAGGGCCGCGAGCCTTTCCAACCGCCGCGCTCCCTTGTCGGGCCCGATGGCGCCGAGGATCGCGACGGTAGGAACATCGTCCGCGGGGAGCAGCAGCACCGATCGCGCGCCTCGCGAGGGCGCCTCGGCGTCGCCGGGCACGCCGTGCGGCACGACCGACACCGGCGCATCCGGGAAGTAGCGCATCGACATCGTCGCGGCCCACTGCGAGGGCGCGATGCGGAATGCGGCACTGCGCATGAGCGCGCCGTGACGATCGCGCCACGCGACGATGTCCACGTGCGCGAAGTCCGGCTGCGAGCGCACGCAGCGCGCGCACGCCGAGGGATCGGTCTCGCCTCCGCAGAACATCCCGTCGGGTGCGAGGAACGTGATGGTGGGGCACGCGAAGTTGAGGTCGTGGATCGTATAGCCGCAGGGAATGGGGATCTCGGACAGCGCCGTCAGGATGCCGTCGCGGCACGCGGAGATGTTGTGCAAGTGGACGAGCGCGATCCCGAACGACGCGCAGATGGCACCGATCATCTGCGTCCATGTCTCCTGCTCGCCGCGGACGATCTCGTAGGTGGCGACGGTGCCGTCGCCGCGATGGTCCTCGATGCGCCAGTGCTCCTCCACCGCGATGGCGAGGTAGTTGCGCCACGTGCCGCGCGTGGCCGCGATCAGCGCGCGCGCGTGCGCTTCCGTGCCGCCCCCGGCGTGATGGATGATGTGCAGCACGCCGCGGCGCGGCTCCGTGTCGATGGCGAGGCGCGTGATCGCGAGCTCGCGGATCGGGCGCAGCGGATCCGCGGCGATGTAGCCGCGCACCATCTCCTCGTAGTGCGGGTGACGCGCGTTCAGGATCTCGAGGTTGCGCGCGCCGAGGTCGGCCTTGCGGCCCGCGAACGAGCGCTCGCCCGTGTGGATGACGAATGCGTTGTCGGCCAGGACGTTGCGCCATCCGGCGCGCGCCGCGCGCAGGCACAGGTCGTTCTCCTCGCCGTATCCCGCGCCGAACGCCATGTCGAAGCCGCCGACGTCGTCGATCAACGCGCGGCGGAGGTACATGCAGAAGCCCACGCCCGTGGGCAGGTCCGGGTACGCGGGGACGGCCGCGGCGGCGATGGCCGCCTGTACCGGCGACGGGTCGGCGCCTTGCGGCCAGCGGTTGTTCTCGCAGAACCTGGGGAAGGACAGGATCTCGGCGTTGTTGGAGAATGGCGTGATGGTGCCGATGGTGGGGTCGGTCGCGGCGCAGTGCATGATCGCGTCGAGCCACCCCGCCGTCACGATGGTGTCCGAGTTGAGGAGCACGACGTCGGCGCGCGAAAGGTGCATCCCGCGGTTGGCGGTGCCCGTGAAGCCACGGTTCACGTCGTTGCGCAGGAGCTCCACCTGCGGATGCGCACGCGCCGCCACGCGGGCGAAGACCTCCGCGATGCGCGGGTCGGGCGAGGCGTCGTCGATCATCACGACGCGCACGTCCGGCCGCAGGTGCGCGAGCACGCTGTCGAGGCACGCGCGCACGTCGTCCGGCGCGTTGTACACGGGGATGACGACGTCGATCACGTAGTGCGGCGGCCGGTCGCTCATCACCCGCTCCGCCTCTGCCACCAGAGCTTCGCGCGAAGCCATGGGAGCTGCGCCCACCAGCGAAGGCTCTGCCGGTGCGCGATGATGCGCTCCTGCGCCGCGATGGCGCGCTCGAGGCGCGCGGCCTCCTCCGTCAACGCGCCGGCCGCCTGCCGCGCGGACGCGAGTGCGCTCGTCGCGTCGTCGCGCGACGCGAGCGCCGCCGCGAGCTCGCCGCGCAGCGCGTCGCGCTCCGCCTGCAAGGACTCGCGAGCGGCGTCGAGGCTCGCGAGCTGCGCGTCGCGCTCGACGACGATGCGCTCGCGATAGGCGACGAGCTCCTCGAGGTGACGCACGTGCTCGTCCGAGCGAGCGATCGAGGCATCGCGCTCGCGAAGCAGACCGTCGAGGCGCAGCACGTCGGCGGCCTGCGCGTCGAGGCGCGCGAGCTCCGCTTCGCCGGCGTCCGAGAAGATCGATACGTAGGGTAGCGCCGCTGGCATGGCGTCGACGGATTTCGCGGCGACGACGATCGAATACATCGCCTTCGGCGCGCGGGCGTGCTCCACGCGCTCGCCGTCCGCCTGCCACGCCTCGAGGCCCTCGCTCGCGCCCTCGCTCCAGATCGCCGAGCCGAAATAGCGCCGCTGGCGGAACCAGCGCCGGGCGGGGAAATCGCGCGCGAGCATCGCGTCGATCTCCTCGCGCGTGGGCTCGTGCGGATGATACGGGTTGCGATAGTTCCGCGCCTGCGAATACTCGACGGGATTGGGCGCGGACAGCACGAGGACGCCCTGCGGCGCGAGCACGCGGGCAATCTCGGCGAGCATGCGCGGCTGGTCGGCGGCGGGCAGGTGCTCGATCGTCTCGAACGACACGACGGCGTCCACGCTCGCGTCGGCGAGCGGAATCGCCGTCGCGGACCCTTCCTCGAAGCGCAAGCCCGCGACTGCGGCGTACGCGGCACGCGCATGCGCGACGGCCTCGGCGGCGAGGTCGACGCCGGTCACCTCGGAGGCAGCGCCCGCAAGCAGCGCGCTGCCGTAGCCCTCGCCGCAGGCGACGTCGAGCGTCCTTCGCCCGCGCACGAATCGGCGCGCGAACGCGTAGCGGTGCCAGTGCTCGTGGGCGATCTCGCCCGCGATGCCTGGCAGGTAGCGCTCTCCGGTGAACGTGAGGTCCGGCGGCATGCGATGCGTCTACTCGAGTGCGAAGACTTCGGCGCAGCCCACGGCAAAATAGTCGCCTGCCCGGGCCGCGGGTGAGAAAAATAGCGTGCCGATATCCCGCGCTCCGCGCACGAGCAGGGGAAGCACGTTGCGCGGCACGAGGTTCATGCACGCGCGCGACTTCATCGTCTCGTCGAAATGCCACGGGTCGTCCGCCCGGACGCCGTCGATCACGAGGAACTTCTGGTTGTGCTCGTCGAACGAGGACACATTCGAGGCGCGCACGTTGAGGCACGCCACGTCGTCCACCGCGAGGCGGCGCGCTAGCGTGTAGCGGACGATGGGGTGCGCCACCGTCGCCTCGAAAAGGCGGACGCCGCTCGTGACGTCCTCGACGAAGCGCGCGCCGTCGACGGCCTCCGCCTCCACGAGCGTGCGCGAGATGGCGCGCGCCTTGCGCAAGTCGGTCGCGAACGAGAGCGAGTTGCCCTCGTCACGCAAGTTGAGCCCGTCGAAGCGAGCAAGCGTGGACTTCGCGCACGAGGTGGGTAGGGCCTCGAAGCCGCACATCGCGCCCAGGCGCGCAACGCTCTGCGGACCGTGCAGCCAGCGGTGCCCCGAGAAGCGCATGCCCATGTTGACGGCGTCGTCGCCCGTCTCGACGCCGAACGCCGAATGCATGACGTCGCCGGGCGCAGGGGTGTACGTCCTTCCGTAATCGACGAGCCGCGGCAGGCTCGGCATCAGCATGCGCGCCACCGCGCCGTCGCGCAGCGCGCGATTGGCGTTGCACAGGATGTACGCCTGCTCGGCGTGGAAGAAATGCTCGAGGGTGTCCTCGGAGAAGATGCCGTCGGCGACGCGCGACCATGACGCAGGCCAGAGGTCGAGCAGGTTCCACGGCCGCACGCGCTCGTCGTGCGGAAGGAAATCGAGGTTGAGGAAGCCTTCGAAGACCTGCTCGCCGCAGCCCAAGTGCAGGTACACGGGCCCGGGCGGCAGGGGCGCGTCGTTGACGCCCCAGAGGTATTGCGCGGCGAGCGACG
>JBGAIS010000170.1:0-7424 GCA_044225355.1 Casimicrobiaceae bacterium
CAGCCCGCCACCTGCTTGATCCGGACGATCATCTCGTCGGTCGCCTTCTCCGGCGTCCATCCGTCGTTGACCACGCGGCTCATCGCCTTCGCCCACACGTTCTCGTTGTTGAGGATCGTGAACTTGTAGTTCTTCACGAATTCGAACGGGACCGTGCCGGCGGTGAACTGGTTGTACACGGCCTTGCGCGCCGGATCGGCCTGCCAGAACGCGCTCTTCGTGCCCGAGATCGTGACGGGATACCAGCGCCCGAGCGAGCCTTCGACGTACGGCTGCAGGTTCTCGTCGGCGAGGATGAACGCCACGAACTCCTTCGCGCGCTTCTTGTTCTTGGCGCCTTCGAAGATCACGCCCGTCTTGACCGCCGCGCGATACACGAACTTGCTGCCGTCGGGCTTGCTCGGGAAGCCGCTCGTCGCGATCAGCTCGTCGTAGTTCTTCTTCGCCTGCGCGCGCTGCTCGGCGGAGAGCGCCGGGTTGTTGGCGTCGTCGAGCCACTTCGCGGCGATGGAGATGGTCGCGTTGTGCGTGAGCAGGATCGTCTTGTTGTGGAACGCGACGTTGTTGTCCGGATCCTTCCACGACGTCGACGACGGCGGCGTGCATCCGCGCGTACGGATGTTCGTGTAGTCGCGCAGCGCGTTGGTGAGGCCGGCCTTGACCTTCGGGTCGTCGACCAGGAGCTTGCCGTTGTCGTCGACGAGCTTCACGTTGTACGCGTCCATGAACGTCAGGAACGAGTAGAACGAGTCCGACGAGTCGACGCCCATCGGCTGCCCGATGGCGTACGTGCGCTTGCCCGTCTTGGAACGGTGGGCCGGCTGCACCTTGTCGCACCAGAAGTCCCAGTACGCCTTCCACCCCGTGGGGATGTCCGACTCCTTGAATCCCGCCTCGCCCAGCATGTCCTTCCAGTACTGGATGTGCATGGTCTGCTGCTTGAGCGGGAAGGCGTAGTAGGCCTTCTTCTTGGTCTTGTCGTTGTAGAGGTACGTCGTCTCGATGGTGTTCTTGAGGAACTTGTCCTTCATCGGGACGATGATGTCGCTGATGTCCTCGAGCTTGCCGTCGTAGGCCCACTTGCCGGTGACCTGGAAGTCGTAGACGTCGGCGTAGGCGACATCGGGCGGGTTGCCCGCGTCGAGCGCGGCCACCGTCTTCGGGATCATGTCCTGCACGGGATACTGCGAGAGCTCGACCTTGACGCCCGTCTTGGCCTCGAACTTCTTGATGGCCTCGAACAGCGCGTCGTCTTCCGACTTGTAGAACCCCTTCACCCACCAGACGGTGAGCTTCTCCTGCGCCGCCGCGGGCATGGCGGCCATCAGCATGCCGCCCGCGACGAGCGCGGCGGCGATCCTCGTCAAGTACTTCATCCTGCCTCCTCCTCTTATAGGTCTTGCGTCAGATTAGATCACATCACCGCGCCGAGATACCACGGCACGAATTCGCTCTGGCCATACCCGTGGGTCTCGCTCTTGGACTTGGCGCCGGACGCCGTGGCGAGCATCAGGTCGAACAGCCGGCGACCGACCTCGTCGACCGTCGCGTTGCCGTCCACGATCTCGCCGCAGTTGAGGTCGATGTCCTCCTCCTGGCGCACCCACAGCGGCGTGTTGGTCGACAGCTTGAGGGAAGGCGACGGCGCGCAGCCGTACGCGGAGCCCCGCCCCGTCGTGAATACGATCATGTTCGCGCCGCCCGCGACCTGCCCCGTGGCGGAGACCGGGTCGTACCCCGGCGTATCCATGTAGACGAAACCCCTGGCCGTCACCGCTTCCGCGTATTCGGACACCGCGACGAGGCTCGTCGTGCCGCCCTTCGCGACCGCGCCGAGCGACTTCTCGAGGATGGTGGTGAGGCCGCCTGCCTTGTTGCCCGGCGACGGGTTGTTGTTCATCTCGCCCTTCTCGCGCTGCGTGTACTCCTCCCACCAGCGGATGCGCGAGATGAGCTTCTCGCCGACCTCGCGCGAGACCGCGCGCCGCGTGAGGAGGTGCTCGGCGCCGTAGATCTCGGGCGTCTCGGAAAGGATGGCCGTCCCGCCGTGGCGCACGAGGATGTCGACCGCGGCGCCGAGCGCCGGGTTGGCGGTGATGCCCGAATAGCCGTCCGACCCGCCGCACTGCAGCCCGATGGTGAGATGCGACGCGGGTACCGTCGTACGCGCGACCCGGTTCGCCGCGGGCAGCATCGCCTTCACGAGGTCGATGCCGTGCGCGATCGTCTTCGCGGTGCCGCCCGTATCCTGGATGCTGAACGTCTTGAGGAGCGGACCCTCCTCGAGATTCTCGGCGCCCAGGAGCGAGCTCACCTGGTTCGCCTCGCAGCCGAGTCCGATCACCAGCACGCCCGCCATGTTGGCGTGGCGCGCATAGCCGCCGAGCGTGCGGCGAAGGAGCTGCATGCCTTCGCCGTGCGTGTCCATGCCGCAGCCCGACCCGTGCGTGAGCGCGACGACGCCGTCGACGTTGGGAAACTCGGCGAGGCGCTCGCGCGTGAAGTGGTCCGCGATGCCGCGCGCGACCGTGGCCGAGCAATTCACCGTCGAGAGGATCCCGATGTAGTTGCGCGTCGCCACGCGGCCGTCGGCGCGAACGATGCCCTGGAACGTGGCCTGAGGCGAGGCGTACTCCGTGGGCCGCATGTCGGCGCCGAACGCGTAGTCGCGCTCGAACGCGCCCATGGCGAGGTTGTTCAAGTGGACGTGCTCGCCCGGCGCGATGTCCCGGCTCGCGAAGCCGATGATCTGGTTGTAGCGGCGCACGGGATCGCCGGCCTTGACGGCGCGCGTCGCGACCTTGTGGCCGGGCGGCACGAGCCCCGAGACGGTGACGTTCTCGTCGAGCAGCTTCGTGCCGCCCACGAGCTGCGCGCGGGCAATGACGACGTCGTCGTTGGGATGGAGGCGGATGGTGAGGGAGCTTCGCGTGAGCATTGCGGCGTCCTAGTTGAGGGTGGCACGCGCCACGGTGCTGCGCTCGATGGCGGGCCAGTCCCAGTCGATCCCGAGGCCGGGCGACTGCGGCGGGAGGGCATAGCCGTCGGCCATCGCCATGCGCGACGTGGTGACGTCGTCGAGCTGGGGAATGTACTCCACCCAGGCGCCGTTGGGCACTGCGGCCGAAAGCGACACGTGGAGCTCCATGAGGAAGTGCGGGCACACGGGCGCGTTGAAGGCCTCCGCGAGGTGCGCCACCTTGAGCCACGGCGTGATGCCGCCGACGCGCGCGCAGTCGACCTGGACGATGGAGCACGCGCGCCGCTCGAGGTACTCGCGGAAGTGCGACGGATGGTAAATGGACTCGCCCACCGCGATGGGCATGGTGGCCTTGGCCGCGAGCTCGACGTGGCCGCCCAAGTCTTCGGCGGGAAGCGGCTCCTCGAGCCAGCCGAGGCGCACGTCGCGATAGGCGTACGCGCGGCGGCAGGCCTCGGCCACCGTGAATGCCTGGTTCGCATCGACCATGATCTCGAACGCGTCGCCCACGGCCTCGCGCACGGCGGCGAGCCGCGCGACGTCCTCCGCGATGCCCGGCTTGCCGACCTTCATCTTCGCGCCGCGGAAGCCTTGCGCCTGCGCGGCGAGCGTCTCGTCGACGAGCTGCGGCGTCGAGTGATGCAGCCAACCGCCTTCGGTCGTGTAGACCGGAACACGGGCCTGCGCGCCGCCGGCGAGCTTCCACAGCGGCTCCCCGGCGCGAAGGCACCGCAGGTCCCACAGCGCTGTGTCGATAGCGGCGAGCGAGAGGCTCGTGATGGCGCCGACGGCGGTGGCGTGCGTCGCGAAGAACAGATCCTTCCAGATGGCCTCGACCTGTGCGCTGTCGCGGCCGATGAGCCGCGGCGCCAGGTGATCGCGCAGGAGCGCCACCACCGACGAGCCGCCCGTGCCGATGGTGTACGTATACCCCGTGCCCACCGCGCCGTCGTCGCACGCGACGCGCACCATCGGCGTCTCCTGCGTGACGAACGACTGGATCGCGTCCGTGCGCCTCACCTTGGGCGGCAGGTCGACCTGCAGGATCTCGACGCGCACGACCTTGCTCATCGATACACGAGCTGGGGCAGCCAGAGCGAGATGATCGGCACGTACGTGATGAGGAGGAGGCTCGCGATGAGCGGAACGAGCCACGGCAGGATCGCCATGGTCGTGCGCTCGAGCGACATTCGCGCCACTCGCGCGAGCACGAAGAGCACCATCCCCATGGGCGGATGCAGCAAGCCGATCATCAGGTTGAGCACCACGATGAGACCGAAGTGCACGGGATCGACGCCGAGCTTCAGCACCACGGGCATCAACACCGGTATGGCGATCAGGATGGCCGCCGTGGGCTCGAGGAAGCAGCCCACGAACAGCAGCAGCAGGTTGACGAGCAGCAGGAACACCCACTTCGACGTCGTGAAGCCCAGCACCCAGTCGCTGACGAAGTCGGTCACGCGCGTGGCGGTGAGGAGCCAGCCGAAGATCGACGCCGCGGCCACGATGAACAGCACCGTCGCCGTCGTCTCGATCGTCTCCATCGACACCTTGATGAGCATCTTGAAGCTCAGGGTGCGATACCAGAAGAGGCCGAGGAAGAGCGCCCAGATGGACGCCGCGACCGCGCCTTCGGTGGGCGTGAACACGCCGGTCGTCATGCCGCCGATGAGCAGCACCGGCGTCATGATCGGCAACACCGCCTCGAACTTCCACTTCCAGTCGGCGGCGAAGAGCGCCACCATCGCGATGGCCGTGACGAGCGCGGGATTGCCGCCCGCCGCCACGCCGGCCCAGATCACGAGCGGGAACGCGATCACCACCGCGAGCTCGATACCCGCCTTGCCGACACGGCCCCACACGAACTTGATGTCCGCGCCCCAGTTGTTCTTGTGCGCGAAGTACGCGACCGTCAGCATCATGAGGATCGTCATCACGAGACCCGGCAGGATGCCCGCGAGGAAGAGCTGGCCGATGGACACGTTGGCCACCATCCCGTAGATCACGAACGGCAGCGACGGCGGGATGATGGGGCCGAGCGTCGCGGAAGCCGCGGTCACGCCGACCGAGAACTCCTTGCTGTACCCGTGATCGCGCATCGCCTTGATCTCGATGGTGCCAAGGCCCGCCGCGTCCGCGATCGCGGTGCCCGACATGCCCGCGAAGATCACCGACCCGATGATGTTCACGTGCCCGAGGCCGCCCTTCATCCACCCCACGAGCGCGAGCGCGAAGTTGTAGATGCGGTTCGTGATGCCGGCGTTGTTCATGAGGTTGCCGGCCAGGATGAAGAACGGCACCGCCAGCAGCGGGAAGCTGTCGATGCCGCTGATCATGCGGTGCACGACCACCAGCCCCGGCGTGTTGCCCGAGACCCACACGTAGATGAGCGAGGCGCCGGCCATTGCGATGGCGACCGGGATTCCGGTCACCATGAAGGCCAGGAAGGAGGTGAGCAGCGTTCCGGTCATGGGCCTACTCGATGGTTTCTTCGATGGCGTGCTCGGGCCGCTCGAGGAGCGAGAAACCGCGCTTCCAGTTCTCGATCGCCACCTGCACCGATCGGACCGTGGCGCAGAGGAATCCGAAGGCGCAGACGCCGTAGATGATGTTCATGGGCAGGTCGACGATGGTCATCTGCAGCGTGCCCATGCGCGACATCATCTGTCCCGTCAGCACCACGGCGGCGCCGAAGAACGCGATGCGCACGACGTCCACGAGCGTCGACAGCACGCGCTGCGCGACGGGCGGGATGAGGCGGTACAGGAAATCGACGTGGATGTGGCGCGTGCGTCGCACCGACGCCGCGATCGCGATGAACACCGTGCATATGAGGAGGTAGCGCGCGATCTCCTCGGTCCACGCCGCGGAGTCGTTGAGCGCGTAGCGCGTGAAGAACTGGTAGAACACGCACAACCCCAGGAGCCAGAAGAACGCCAGCGATACCCAGTCCTCGAACAGGTACTCCGACAGGTCGATGGGCGCGTCGGTGGTGTGGAAGTGCCCTTCCGAGTCGATGACCGACTCGCTCGCCGCGGCCGCGGCGCTCGTCTCGCTCTTGGTTTCGTCCCGGCTGTCGGCCGCGCGCCGCCGGGTTGGCTGCGCGCCGGGCCGTCATGCCGTCACTTGATCGCGACGATCTTGTCGTAGTCGGACTTCGTGAAGCCCATCGACTCGAGCGGCGTGTTCTTGAGCACCGCGTCCGAGAAGCTCTTGCGGTCCACGGTCACGATCTGCAGGCCCTTCTTCTTGAACTCCTCCGTGAGCTCGGCCTCGCGCTTCTTGATCTGGGCGGAGGCGCGCGCCGCGGCCTCGCGCGTGACCTCGACGAAGATCTTCTGCTCGTCCGGCGTGAGCTTGTTCCACACGTGCGGCGCCACCTGCGTGGTCAGCCCGTCGACGATGTGGCCGGTCAGCATGATGGCCTTCTGCACTTCGTAGAATTTCTTCGCCTCGATCGTCGTGAGCGGATTTTCCTGCGCGTCCACGGTGCCGTTCTGAAGCGCGAGGTAGACCTCGGCGAACGCGATGGGCGTCGGGTTGGCACCGCACGATTTGGGCGTTGCGAGGTACACGGGCACGTCGGGCACGCGAATCTTGAGGCCCTTCATGCCGGCGCAATCCGTGAACGGCTTCTGGGCCGTCGTGTGCCGCGCGCCGTAGTACGTGTACGCCGTGATCTGGATGCCGGTCTTCGCACGGAACTCATTGACCATCTCGGCGAACACCGGGCTCTTCGAGTACGCGATCAGGTGGTCCGCGTCGCGGAAGATGAACGGGTAGTACGCGATCCCGAGCCGCGGGTAGCTGCGAGCCGCGAACGACGGCCCGCTGATGATCATGTCGACGGTGCCGAGCTGCATCCCCTGGTTGATGTCCGTCTCCTTGCCGAGCGAGGACGCGGGGAACACCTCGATGTCGAACTTGCCGTTCGTGCGCTTCTTGATCTCGGCGGCTGCCCACACCGACTCGGTGTGGTACGGCTCGCTCGTCTCGTACACGTGCGCCCACTTGAGCTTCTGCTGCGCGGACGCGGGGCCGCCGGCGACGAGCGCGGCCGTCGCGAGCAGGGCGAATGCCAAACGTGACATCAGCTGCATGATCCTTCCTCCTCTGGTCGGCCGCTCGTGTCGCGCGCCGGGTTTTCGGGACGGTGCTCGGGTGCTACGGTCGTTCAGGCGCAGACCACCTGCACCTTGGTGCTGCGGTTCTTGTCCGCCGCCGCCGCGAACGCGGCGACCGCGTCCTTCAGCGGGAACTGGCCCGACAGCAACGGACGCACGTCGACGCGGCGCGTCGAGAGGTAGTCGACCGCCCAGTCGAACTCGATGCCCCAGCGGAACGCGCCGCGGAGGTCGACTTCCTTCGTCATCACCTCGTTGACGACGAACGGCAGCGGCTCGTGCGGCAGCGTGCCGACCTGCACGACCACGCCGCCGCGCTT
>JBGAIS010000171.1:0-7400 GCA_044225355.1 Casimicrobiaceae bacterium
ATCGTCGACGTTCTTCTCGATCGTCCGGTGCGTGAGCAGGATGATGTCGGTCTGGTCCTCGCCCTCGGACGGCTCCTTCTGGATCATGGCGTCGATCGAGATGTCGCGGTCGGCGAGGATGCGCGTGATGTCTGCGAGCACGCCGGGCTTGTCGTCGACACGCATGCGCAGATAGTAGCTCGTCACCACCTCGCTCATCGGCAGGAAAGGAACGTCGGTGAGGCGATCCGGCTGGAAGGCGAGATGCGGCACGCGATGCTCCGGGTCGGCCGTGTGCATGCGCGTTACATCGACCAGGTCGGCAATGACCGCGCTGGCGGTGGGCTCGGCGCCCGCGCCCGCGCCGTAGTACAGCGTGGGACCGACCGCGTCGCCCTTCACGAGCACGGCGTTCATGACGCCTTCCACGTTCGCGATGAGGCGCTTCTCCGGGATGAGCGTCGGATGCACGCGAAGCTCGATGCCCGACGGCGTGCGGCGGGTGATCCCCAGGAGCTTGATGCGATAGCCCAGCTCTTCCGCGTAGCGGATGTCGTCCTGGTCGAGCTTCGAGATGCCCTCGGTGTAGGCCTTGTCGAACTGCATGGGCACGCCGAAGGCGATGGCCGACATGATCGCGAGCTTGTGCGCGGCGTCGATGCCCTCGATGTCGTACGTGGGGTCGGCCTCCGCGTAGCCGCGCGACTGCGCTTCCGCGAGCACCTCCGCGAACGGCGCGCCCGTCTCGCGCATCTGCGAGAGGATGAAGTTCGACGTGCCGTTGATGATGCCCGCGATCCACTCGATGCGATTGGCCGTGAGGCCCTCGCGCAGCGCCTTGATGATGGGGATGCCGCCCGCCACCGCGGCCTCGAAGGCCACCATCACCCCCTTCGCATGCGCCGCGGCGAAGATCTCGTTGCCGTGGCGCGCGAGGAGCGCCTTGTTCGCGGTGACCACGTGCTTGCCGTTGGCGATGGCCTGGAGGACGAGCGTGCGCGCGGGCTCGATGCCGCCGATGAGCTCGACCACGATATCCACGTCCGGGTGCCCCAGCACGACGCTCGCGTCGTTGGTGAGATTCACCCCCGTCGCACCGCGCGTCTTCTCGCGCGCGACGTCGATGGCGCGCTCCGCGATCCACGTGATGCGGATGGGACGGCCCGCGCGGCGCGCGATCTCCTCCTCGTTGCGACGGAGGACGGTCCAGGTGCCGGCGCCGACCGTGCCGATGCCCAGCAGGCCGACCTGAAGTGGTTTCATGGTCATGTGTTGCGGCGGTGATAGCCGTCGAGGAATCGCCCGAAGCGGCCCATCGCTTCGTTGAGGTCGTCGCTGTTGGGCAGGAACACGAGGCGCAGGTGATCGGGGCTCGCCCAGTTGAAGCCGGTTCCCTGCACCACGAGCACGCGCTCGGCCTCGAGGAGCTCGAGGATGAACGCCTGGTCGTCCGCGATGGGATAGTGGCGCGGGTCGAGGCGCGGGAAGAGGTACAGCGCCGCCTTCGGCTTGACGCACGTCACGCCGGGGAACGACGTCACCATGTCGTACGCGAGGTCGCGCTGGCGCGCGAGGCGCCCGCCCGGCTTCACGAGGTCGTCGATGCTCTGGTGGCCGTGCAACGCCGTCTGGATCGCGAGCTGGCCGGGCACGTTGGCGCACAGGCGCATCGACGCCAGGATGCCGATGCCCTCGAGGTAGTCGCGCGCGTGGCGCTTCTCGCCCGACACCACCATCCAACCGCTGCGATATCCGCAGGCCCGGTAGTTCTTGGAGAGGCCGTTGAACGTGACGAACAGGAGGTCGTCGGCGAGCGAGGCGAGCGACACGTGCTTCTCGCCGTCGTAGAGCATCTTGTCGTAGATCTCGTCGGCGAACACGACGAGCTGGTGCTCGCGCGCCACCTGGCAGATCTCGCGCAGGAGCTCCGGCGGATACACCGCGCCCGTCGGATTGTTCGGATTGATGACCACGATCGCGCGCGTGTTGGGCGTGATCTTCGCGCGCATGTCGGCGATGTCCGGCAGCCATCCCGCGCCTTCGTCGCAGAGGTAATGCACGGGACGCCCGCCCGACAGGCTCACCGCCGCGGTCCACAGCGGGTAGTCCGGAGACGGGATCAGCACCTCGTCGCCCGTGTCGAGCAGGCCCTGCATCGACATCACGATGAGCTCGGACACGCCGTTGCCGATGAAGATGTCCTCGAGCTCCACGCCGGGGATCTGCTTCTCCTGCGTGTAATGCATGATCGCCTTGCGCGCGGAGAAGAGGCCCTTGGAGTCGGAGTAGCCCGAGGCCTGCGGCAGGTTGACGATCACGTCGTGGCGCATCTCGTCGGGCGTATCGAATCCGAACGGCGCCAGGTTGCCGATGTTGAGCTTGATGATGTGGTGACCCTCCTCCTCCAGGAGGCGGGCACGCTCCATCACGGGGCCGCGGATGTCGTAGCAGACGTTGGCAAGCTTCGCCGACTTGCGCACGTCGCGCCGCATTTCGTCTCGTTTCATATCGTCACCGGTTCGTGCTTCAGCATCTCGCGAACGCCGCGAACGGCCTGGCGGATGCGATGCTCGTTCTCGATCAGCGCGAAGCGCACGTGGCCGTCGCCGTACTCGCCGAAGCCGATGCCGGGCGACACCGACACCTTCGCCTTCGCGAGGAGCTGCTTGCTGAACTCGAGCGAGCCGAGCGAGCGATAGGCCTCGGGGATCTTCGCCCACACGTACATCGACGCCTTGGGAATCTCCACGGGCCACCCCGCCTCGAGCAGTCCCTTGCACAGGACGTCGCGCCGCGCCTGGTACTTCGCGGCGATCTGCGCGACGCAATCCTGCGGGCCCTCGAGCGCCGCGATGGCCGCGACCTGGATCGGCGTGAACGTACCGTAGTCGTGATAGCCCTTGATGCGCGACAGCGCGTTGACGAGGTCCTTGTTGCCGACCATGAAGCCGATGCGCCAGCCCGCCATGTTGTAGCTCTTCGACATCGTGAAGAACTCGACCGCGACGTCGCGCGCGCCCGGCACCTGCATGATCGAGGGCGCCTTCCAGCCGTCGAACGTGATGTCGGCATACGCGAGGTCGTGCACGACGTAGATGCCGTACTCCTTCGCGAGCGCGACGATCTTCTCGAAGAACGGCAGCTCGACGCACTGCGCCGTGGGATTGGCGGGGAAATTGAGGATGAGCATCCGGGGCTTCGGATAGCTCATCTTGATGGTGTGCTCGAGCTCGGCGAAGAAGTCCACGTCGGGCGTCATCTGCACCTGGTGGATATCCGCGCCGGCGATCACCGGTCCGTAGATGTGGATGGGATAGCTCGGGTTCGGCACCAGCACCGTATCGCCGCGGCCGAGCGTGGCCAGCGCCAGGTGCGCGATGCCCTCCTTCGAGCCGATGGTGACGATGGCCTCGGTGTCGGGATCGAAGTCGACGTCCCAGCGCCGCTTGTACCAGTGGCAGATCGCCCTGCGCAGGCGCGGAATGCCCTTCGACACCGAGTAGCCGTGCGTGTCGGGACGCTGCACGGTCTCGATCAGCTTGTCGACGATGTGCTTCGGCGTGGGGCCGTCGGGGTTGCCCATGCCGAAGTCGATGATGTCCTCGCCCCGGCGGCGCGCGGCCATCTTGAGCTCGGACGTGATGGAAAAGACGTACGGGGGCAGGCGCTCGATGCGCGCGAACGATGTTGCCAAAGGGGAGGACATTGCGAAGGACCCTTGCGTAAGCGCCCGGAACCGTCCGAGCGACGTAAGTGGCCGCGAAGCGCGACCATGGCGACGATTCTAGCAGAGCGGAGGAAGCGAGCTTCGCCCCATGGTGTAGATTCGCCGGTCGAGGTTCGATCCGCCATGAAATTCCATCTCCAGGCACCGAGCACCAACGTCGTCACCGGCACCGGCCCGGGCTGGGTGCGGGTGGGCGCCACCGAGTACCGTGAGAGCATCGTCCTCTTGCCCGACGAGGTCATCCCGGGCTGGGCGCCGAACGGGTTCGACGCGCTCACGGCGGAGGACTTCGCGGCGCTCGCCGCGCACGCGCCGGAGATGGTCCTGCTGGGCACGGGACCGACGCAGCGCTTTCCCCACCCGCGCCTCCTGCAATCGCTCGCTTCGGCGCGCATCGGCGTCGAGGTGATGGACACGCGCGCCGCGTGCCGCACGTTCAACATCCTCGTCGCGGAGGATCGCCGCGTGGCCGCGGCGCTGGTCGTCGCCGGCTAGAAAAGCCAAGCCACGCCAGCCAGGCGCGCCGGCAAAGATCACGCAGGGCCGGACCCGCGCGGCTCGTCCGGGGCGCGCCGCCGCTCGCCCCACGCCACCATCATCGACCACGCGAGGAGCGCGAGCGGCGCCATCGTCGCCGCGCCCGCGCGTCCAGTGACGACCTGGTTGGCGACGGCGAGCACGATGATGCCCGCCAGCGCCGCCGCCGACATCGCACGCGTCCTGCGCACGACGAGCCCGCCGGCCAGCAAAAGCTGCACGATGCCGACGGCGCGCGAGGCATCGAAACCGATCGCCTCGCGATAGTGCTCCGCGATGCCGGGGGACGCATCGAGGTGAAGCATGCCCGAGTGCGCGACCACGATCGCGAGCGCAATGCCCGCGATGGCGGGCCATCCCGCGAGCACGCGCGGGAGGAGGCGCGCGAGGAGCTTGCGGCGCCAGGTAAGCGCCGGCTCGCGCGACGTCGTGGATCGAGACCCGTGCTCCATGCGTTCCCTGGACCTCACGTCATGGCCCGAAAAAAGGGGTGGTCGCCACATTCTACGGCTGCGTGTATGCTGCCGCGCATGGCGGCCGGAGCGCGCTTCCCGAGAGCGTGGATCGCGACGATCCTGGCCGCGCTTTCGTCCGTCGCCCTCGCGGCTCCCGTCGCCTTTCCCACCGCCACGTCGACCGTGCGCCTCGACGGCGTGCCGCTCGGCGCGCCCCTGCACCCGGCCTCGCTCAACTCGCTGCGTTTCACCGTCGCGTATTCCGCCACGGACGGGGTCTTCCACCTGTGGGTGCTGAACGGCGGCGATACGCAGGATCCCGCCGACATGCAGGTGTCGGACATCACGCACGCCACGTCCACCGACGGCATCGAGTTCACGAGCCACGGCAAGCTCGCGCCGCCCGCTTCGTGGTGGACGCAGATCGCGGGCGTCGGCGCGACGAGCGAGCCGTCGGTCAACTACCTGCGCGCCGATCGCATCGGCGCCAACTGGTACCTCACCATCTGGTCGCCCAACGAAACCGGTACGGGGCGATACAACTACAACGCGAATGTATGGTTCCTGGGTCCCGACCCCGGCAACCTCGCCATCGTGCAGCGCGGCCCGCTGCCCTCGCTCTCGGATGCGCCCGTGGGGCCCGGCGGCAACATGGTGGGTTCGTTCGGCATGGTCGGCGGCGCCATCTACCTCCGGCAGGACACGCAGTTCGACAGCGGGCCGCCCATCGCGCCGCCCTCGTGGGGCGGAGGCATGGGCCGCTACGTCTACACCGATGCCACGCGGCCCAAGCTCTCCGGCGTGTGGGGCACGAGCGAGGCCGATCTCTTCGCGGGCACGCCGTACTGCTGGGGGCTGCCCGCGAGCCCGCCCAACGCGTGCACGACGTTTCCCACGCGCACCACGGCCTATGTCCACAACTCGGGCCGCGCGATCGCGCAGGGGTCGTCGACAGGGGCGTACTACACGTTCCGCGACTGGACCACGGGCGCGCGCCTCGCGAAGCAGATCTACTACGTCGAGTCGGCCGACGGCGGCGCCACGTGGAGCACGCCGGCGGGCGTGTACGCGAACGGCAACGCCGTGCTCGTCGACGGCCTGCCCAACACGGCTGCGTTCAGCGCACCCGAGGTCACGGCCACGGCGAGCGGCTATCGCTCCTACTTGAGCACCGCGGACGCGTGCGGGCGCCTCGTCGTGGTCACCGACGAGGCCTCGGCCGCCCCCAAGGGGCCCGCCATCTCGAAGCATTTCGGCGCGACGACCGTGGTGCCGGGCGGCGTGACGACGCTGACCGTCGACCTGGCCGCGCCCGCGGCGACGTGCACGCCCGCGCCCACCGACGCGGTGTTCACCCACGCGGGCTTCACGGACGTGCTGCCCGCGGGCGTCGTCCTCGGCTCGCCGGCGCTCGTCTCGAACACCTGCGGCGGCACGGTGACCGCCGCGGCCGGCGCAGGCACGTTCGGCCTCGCGGGCGCGGGGCTCGCGCCCGGCGCCTCGTGCAGCGTCACCGTCAACGTCGTCGCCATCGCGGCCGGCAGCCAGGCGAACACCATCCCGCGCGCGGGCGGCACGGCGACGAGCGCGGGATTCTTCAACGACCAGTCCGCGGCGGCGGTCGCGAGCGCGAACGCGACGCTCGTCGTGGAGGCGCTGCCGACCACGCCGGCGAACGTGCCCGTGCTCGATCGCGAATGGCTCGCGCTGCTCGCGATCGCGATGGCGGCGCTGGGCGCGCTGCGGATGCGACGCGAGCGCTAGGAACCGAGCGAGCGGCCGCGCTACCCTTCGACCAGCACGCGCACGTGCTCCGCGGCGCTGCGGCCGAGCGCCGACAGCGCGTAACCGCCCTCGAGCGACGACACGATGCGCCGGTTCGAGTGACGCGCGGCAACGTCCATCAGCTCCTTCGTCACCCACGCGTAGTCGGCCTCGGTGAACTTGAGGCCCGCGAGCGGATCCTCGCGATGAGCATCGAAGCCGGCCGAGATGAGGATCATCTCGGGCTCGAATGCGTCGAGCGCGGGGATCCAGCGC
Source organism: Casimicrobiaceae bacterium (assembly GCA_044225355.1). Taxonomy (GTDB): domain Bacteria; phylum Pseudomonadota; class Gammaproteobacteria; order Burkholderiales; family Casimicrobiaceae; genus VBCG01. The sequence continues at coordinate 6,739 of JBGAIS010000171.1, forward strand.
TCGCTGACGGCCTTGCGGAACGCGTCGCCGCCCGCGCCCGCGGGCAGCGGCACGTTGACCATGTTGGGCGCGGGATCGTCGAACCCGCAGTACGGGTAGAGCGGATGCTGGAACGTGCCGACCATCAACACGCGCGGGTCGCCCTGGAAGATGTCCTCGGTGCCGTTGCCGTGGTGCACGTCGAAGTCGACGACGCACACGCGCGACAGCCCGTGCGCGGCGAGCGCGTGCGCGGCGCCGATGGCGATGCTGTTGAAGAGGCAGAAGCCCATCGCGCGCCGGCGCTCGGCGTGGTGCCCGGGCGGGCGCACGGCGCAGAAGGCGGTGGCGCACTCGCCTTTCATCACGAGGTCCACCCCCATCACGACGGCGCCCGCGGCGTGGCGCGCGGCCGTTAGCGAATGCGGGTTGAGGGCGGTGTCGGGGTCGATGTAGTGGAGGCCGGTCTCGGGGCTCGCCGCCTCGATGCCGTCGATGTGCGACGCGCTGTGCACGCGCGCGATCTGCTCGCGGGTGGCGGGCGTGGCCGTGTAGTGGCGGAGATACGGGTCGATGCCCGCCGAGATCATGCGGTCGCCGACGGACATGAGGCGCTCGGGACACTCGGGATGGTACGGCCCCATCTCGTGGAGCAGGAACGACGGATGCGTGATGTAGGCGAC
>JBGAIS010000172.1:0-7368 GCA_044225355.1 Casimicrobiaceae bacterium
GTCGACGGCGATTTCGGCGCGTTCTGGCGCGACTTCGAATGGATGGGCGTGCAGCGGCAGGTCAAGGTGCTCGGCATCTTCGCGCGCCTGTGCCACCGCGACGGCAAGCGCGCGTACGTCGACGACATGCCGCTCGTCATGCGCTACCTGCGCGCCGCGTGCGGTCGCTACCGCGACCTGTCGCCGCTCCTCGTGCTCCTCGACGAGCTCGAGGATCGCGCGCCCGTCGTCGGCTACACGTTCTAGCGCGAGCGCTTACCCGATGCCCACGGCGATGATCCTCGCGGCCGGGCGCGGCGAGCGCATGCGACCGCTCACCGAGTCCACGCCCAAGCCGCTCCTCGAGGCGGGCGGCAAGGCGCTCATCGCCTGGCAGATCGAGGCGCTCGCTCGCGCGGGCTTCCGCGACCTCGTCATCAACGCGGCGTATCTCGCATCGCGCCTCACGGACGCCCTGGGCGACGGCGGCGCGTTCGGCGTTCGCATCCGGTGGTCCGTCGAGCCCGAGCCGCTCGAGACCGCCGGCGGCATCGCCACCGCGCTTCCTCTCGTGCCGGACGGCCCCCTCGTCGTCGTGTCGGGCGACATCCACACCGCGTTCGACTACGCATCGCTGAGGCCGCGTGCCGACGCGATGGCGCTCGACGCGGCCTCGCCGCGGGCGCATCTCCTCATGGTGCCCAATCCCCCGTATCATCCGGGGGGCGACTTCGCGCTCGAGGGCGACCGCGTCCACCGCGACGGCCCGGACCGCCTGACGTTCGGCAACATCGCGATCTACGACACCGCGCTCTTCCGCGAACTTCCGAGGTTCGCGAAGCTCAAACTGCTGCCGCTCTTCCACGACTGGATCGCGCGCGGCCTCGTGTCCGGAGAGCGCTACGACGGCCCGTGGGCCAACGTGGGCACGCCTGCCGAGCTCGAGGCACTCGATCATCTCCTTGGAGGCCGCGCCCACGAGGCGTGACCCTCGCCTTACCGATGGACTCACCGCCATGAACGCCAACGACAATCCGCTCCTCGCCTTCCCCGGCCTTCCCCGCTTCGACGCGATCCGTCCGGAGCACGTGACCCCCGCCATCGATGCGCTGCTCGCCAACGCGCAGGCCGCCGTCGACGCCGTGGCCGCCGATCCCTCGCCCGTCTCGTGGTCGACGCTCGTCGACCCCATCGCCGACGCGCTCGACCGCCTCGACCGCTCGTGGAGCGCCGTGCGCCACATGAACGCCGTCGTCAGCACGCCCGAGCTTCGCGACGCGCACAACGAAAGCCAGCCGAAGGTGATCGCGTTCTTCACCGCGCTCGCGCAGAATCCGCGGCTCTTCGAGAAGTACAAGGCGCTTCGCGCGTCGACGCAATACGATGCCCTCGACGCCGCGCAGCGCAAGCTCGTCGACAACGAGCTCCGCGATTTCCGCCTCGGCGGCGCCGAGCTCTCCGAGACGGACAAGGCGCGATTCAAGGACGTGCAGGAATCGCTCGCGGAGGTCACCACGCGCTTCGAGGAGAACCTCCTCGACGCCACCAACGCGTGGGCGCATTACGTCGAGGATGCGAGCGAGCTCCGCGGCGTGCCGGAGGACGTGATCGCGGAGGCGCGCGCGGCCGCGCAGGCGGAAGGCCGCGAGGGCTACAAGCTCACGCTGCGCATCCCGTGCTACCTGCCCGTCATGCAGTACGCGCAGGATCGCAACCTGCGACGGCGCATGCACGAGGCGTACGCGACGCGCGCGTCGGACCTGGGCGGCCATCCCGAGTGGGACAACGGCCCGCTCATCGGGCGCATCCTCGCGCTGCGCCACGAGGAGGCGAGGCTCCTGGGCTACGCCAACTACGCCCAGGTCTCGCTCGTGCCCAAGATGGCCGGCGACCCGTCCGAGGTCGTCGCGTTCCTGCGCGACCTCGCGCGGCGCGCGCGCCCGTTCGCGCAGCGCGACATCGAGGAGCTCCGCGCCTACGCCCGCGACGCGCTCGCGCTGCCGACGCTCGAGCCCTGGGATATCGCGTTCGCGTCCGAGCACCTCAAGGCGTCGCGCTACGCGTACAGCGAGCAGGAAGTGCGGCAGTACTTTCCCGAGGACATGGTGCTCGCAGGGCTCTTCCGCGTCGTCGAGACGATCTACGGCCTCGAGATCCGCGAGTCGAGCGCGCCCGTGTGGCATCCCACCGTGCGCTTCTTCGCGATCCGCGACCGCAGCGGCGCGCTCGTGGGCGAGTTCTACTTCGACCTCTACGCGCGCGCCGGCAAGCAGGGCGGCGCATGGATGGACGACGCCATCAATCGCCGCCGCGCGAGCGGCCTCGAGCAGCATCCGGTCGCGTACCTCACGTGCAACCTCTCGGCGCCGGTCGGAGGCAACCCGGCCACGTTCACGCACGACGAGATCATCACGATCTTCCACGAGTTCGGCCACGGCCTGCACCAGCTCCTCACGCGGGTCGACATCGCGGGCATCTCGGGCATCCAGGGCGTCGAGTGGGACGCCGTCGAGCTCCCGTCGCAGTTCATGGAGAACTTCTGCTGGGAGTGGGACGTCGTGCGCCACATGTCGAGGCACGTGGGCACCGGCGAGCCGCTCCCGCGCGAGCTTTTCGACCGCATGCTGGCGGCGCGCAACTTCGAAAGCGGCATGGCCACCGTCCGCCAGATCGAGATGGGGCTCTTCGACATTCGCCTGCACGCCGAGTACGAGGAGGCGGGCGGCGAGGCCTCGGCGTCGCCGAAGGCGCTCCTCGACCAGGTCCGGCGCGAGGTGGCCGTGGTGCCGCGCGCGCCGTACGACCGCTTCCTGCAGTCCTTCACCCACGTGTTCGCGGGGGGATACGCCGCCGGCTACTACAGCTACAAGTGGGCCGAGGTGCTGTCGGCGGACGCCTGGAGCCTGTTCGAGGAGGAGGGCGTGCTCTCGCCCGAGGCCGGCGCGCGCTTCCGCGACGAGGTCCTGGCACGCGGCGGCAGCCGCCCCGCGCTGGAATCGTTCGTCGCCTTCCGCGGCCGGCCGCCCCAACTGGACGCGCTCCTGCGGCATAATGGGATGGTCGAATCCGCATGAATCGGAGGGCAGCATGAGTCCGCTTGCGATCCGCAGCGTCATCGGCGCCGCCGCGCTGGTCGTGGCCGCCGGCGTCTTCGCGCAAGCGTCGCAGGTCTATCGCTACGTCGACCCGTCGGGCCGCGTGGTGTACTCGGATCGCCCTCCGCCTGCCGACGTGAAGAACGTCCAGACCAAGCGCCTCGGCGCCAACCTGGTCGAGACGAGCGAGCCGTCGATCGCCGCGCAGCAGGCCGCGGACCGCTATCCCGCGACGCTCTTCACCTTCGACTGCGGCGAGGTCTGCCAGAGCGCCGAGGCCGTGCTCAACCGCCGCGGCGTGCCGTTCTCGGTCGTCGACGTGCAGAAGGACGAGCAGGGCATGATCCGCATGAAGGCCGTCTCCGGCGACGAGCGCGCGCCCGTCCTCACGCTGGGCGACACCATCGTCGTGAAGGGCTACAACGAGGCCCGCTGGCAGGCGGCGCTCGACGAGGCGGGCTATCCCAAGACGCCCGGCGCCAAGCGCACCGCCGCCAAGGGCACGCGCGAGCCGGCGGCGCCTACCGTCTCCGCGCCGGTCGAGAACACGCGCGTGGTCACGCCCATGCAAAAGGGCGGGGACTACCCCAAGAACTAGGGCCGCGACCCTTTCCGCGGGCCGCCGCGACGGCGCGGCCGGCTCGACATGCTCCTAGCCGCCTGGAACGTCAACTCGCTGAGCGTGCGCCTGCCGCGGCTCCTGCCGTGGCTCGCCGAGCATCGTCCCGACGTCCTGTGCCTGCAGGAGACGAAGCTCGAGGACCCCAAGTTCCCAACGCTCGAGATCGCCGCCGCGGGCTATCGCGCGCACTTCACGGGCCAGAAGACCTATAACGGCGTCGCCCTCCTCGTCCGCGACGGGCTCGAGGTCGCGGACGTGACGTTCGGCATCGCGGGCTTCGCCGACGAGCAAAAGCGCGTCGTCGCCGCCACGGTGTCGGGCGTGCGCGTGGTCGGCGTGTACGTGCCCAACGGCCAGTCCGTGGGCTCGGACAAGTACGAGTACAAGCTCCGCTGGTTCGCGGCGCTCGCCGCGATGCTGAAGGACGAGATCGCGCGCCACCCGTCGCTTGCAGTCGGCGGCGACTTCAACGTAGCGCCGGAGGATCGCGACGTTCACGATCCCGCGCTGTGGGAAGGGCAGGTGCTGTGCTCGGCACCCGAGCGCGCGGCATTCCGCGCCGTGCTGGAGGTCGGCCTCGTCGACAGCTTCCGGCTGTTCGACCAGCCCGACAAGACGTTCTCGTGGTGGGACTATCGCATGCTCGCGTTCCCCAAGAACCGCGGACTTCGCATCGACCACATGCTCCTGTCGGCGCCGCTCGCCGCGCGGTGCACGTCAAGCCGCATCGACCGCAACGCGCGCAAGGGCGAGAAGCCTTCCGATCACGCGCCCGTCATCGTCGAGCTCCGCGACTGACGTGGTCTTCGCATCACCCATCTTCCTGTTCCTTTTCCTGCCGCTCACGCTGGCGGCGTACTTCGTCGTTCCGCGCGCCGCGCGCAACGGCGTGCTGCTCGTCGCGAGCCTCGCCTTCTACGCGTGGGGCGAGGCGCCCTACCTCGCGCTCGTGCTGGGGTCGGTCGCCTTCAACTACGCGATCGGCGCGGCCATCGGCCGCAGCGCCGATCCCGTGACGCGCAAGCGCTGGCTCGCGACCGGCATTGCCGGCAACCTGGCCGTCCTCGGCATCTTCAAGTACGCGAATTTCGCCGTAGCCAACGTCAACGCGCTCGCGCCCGTCCTCGCCATCACGCCGCTCGCGGTCGCCGCCATCCCGCTGCCGCTCGGCATCTCGTTCTTCACGTTCCACGCCATCTCGTACGTGGTCGACGTGTACAAGGGCAACGCGAGCGCCGAGCGCAATCTTCCCCGCTTCGCGCTGTACATCCTGCTGTTCCCGCAGCTCATCGCCGGGCCCATCATCCGTTGGCGGGACATCGCGAGCCAGCTCCCCGCGCGCCAGGAGCGCATGGCGGACTTCGCTTACGGCGCGCGTCGCTTCGTGCTGGGACTCGGCAAGAAGGTGCTCATCGCCAACACGCTCGGCCAGACGGCGGACCGCGTCTTCGCCCTGCCGGTCGCCGAGCTCACCACGCCGCTCGCGTGGCTCGGGCTCGCCTGCTACACGCTGCAGATCTACTTCGACTTCTCGGGCTACTCCGACATGGCGATCGGCCTCATGCGCATGTTCGGCTTCCGCATCCTCGAGAACTTCAACTACCCGTACATCTCGCGCAGCATCCGCGAGTTCTGGCGGCGCTGGCACATCTCGCTGTCGAACTGGTTCCGCGACTACCTCTACATTCCGCTGGGCGGCAACCGCAAGGGCGAGCGGCGCGCGTACGCGAACCTCGTGCTCGTGTTCCTCTTGTGCGGGCTGTGGCACGGCGCGAGCTGGCCCTTCGTGCTGTGGGGCGTGTGGCACGGCGTGTTCCTCGTGATCGAGCGCGCGGGTCTCGACACCGCGCTGCGCCGCGCAGGCCCGCTCGCGCACGCGTATGCGCTCGCCGCGGTCATGGGCGGCTGGGTGCTCTTCCGCTGCGAGACGCTCGCGCAGGCAACGGGCTATTACGCGGCGCTGCTCGGCGGCGCCGCCGGCGACCCCGCACGCCATCCGCTGCCCGAGTACCTCGATCCGTTCGTGGCGTTCACGCTCGTGGTCGGCATCGTGTTCTCGACGCCGCTCGCGCGCGCGGCCGGGCGCTGGCGGGACCGCCATGCCGGCGCCGCGGTGCTCGGCCTCGACGTCGCGTGGCTCGCGATCGTGTTCGTGCTGTCGACGTCGTTCCTCGCGGCCGGCACCTACAACCCCTTCATCTACTTCCGCTTCTGATGAGCGACCTCCCGAAGCCCGCGCCCGCCGATCACCCGATGCGCGACCGCTGGGTCGCGCTCCTCTTCGCCGTCGCCATCGCCTGGCCGCTGGTCGCCCTCGTCTTCACGGGCTCGCGCACGCTCACGCGCTTCGAGAACCGGCCGATGGCGCAATGGCCGGCGCCTGCGATGTCGCGCGAGTTCCCGCCCGCGTTCGACCGCGCGTTCAGCGATCGCTTCGGCGGTCGCGACGCGCTCGTGCGCTTCCACCACGGCGCGCTGCTGCCGGCACCGCCGAGTTCCCGCAGTCGTTCGTCGACGGCACGGTCGCGGAGCTCGAGCGCCGCGCGAAGTGGCTCGCCGAGCGCGGCATCGCGTACCTCGTGGTGGCGGTACCCGACAAGTTCACGATCTACCCCGAGCACCTTCCGTCGTGGGTGGGGCGCGGGCCGCTGCCCACCCCCTATGACCGCATCCGCGACGCCCTCGCCCGCGGCGGCCTCGTCAGCTTCGTCGACCTGCGGCCCGCCCTCCTCGCCGCCAAGCCGCGCGCGCAGCTCTACTTCAAGACCGATTCCCACTGGAACTTCAACGGCGCGCTCGTGGGATACGGCGAGATCATGAACGCCGTGCGCGCGAAGCTCCCCGACAGGCTCGCGGACGTCGCGCCCGTCAAGCGGCCGGCCTACGTGCCCGGCGTCGACTTCTACAGCGGGGACCTCCTGCAGATGCTGGGCATGCCGTCGCGCATACGCGAGGACGACGTGGCGCCGCTGTCGAAGGTGTTCGCCGACGCCGCCGCACGCTGCGCGCAGCGCACCGACAAGGACGAGTTCCCGGGCTTCGAGTTCTACACGTGCAACAAGCCGGGCCTGCCGCGCGCGGTCGTGCTGCGCGACTCCATGGCGATCGCGCTCGTCCCCATGATGTCCGAGAACTTCAGCCGCGTGATCTATGCAAGCACGCGCGAGCTCGACCGTGCGCTCATCGAGCGCGAGAAGCCCGACATCGTCATCGAGGAGCTGGTCGAGCGCACGCTGCACGCGCCCGGCGCGTTCCCGATGAAGTAGAAGCTTCTCCGCTTCCCGCGGACGCCTCGGAGGCGCTCCCTACCGCACGCCCTTGCGGAGCTCCGGCTCGAGCCCCAGCTCCTGGATCTTGCGTGTCAGCGTGTTGCGGCCCCACCCGAGCCACGCCGCCGCTTCCATGCGATGGCCCCCGGTGTGGGCGAGCGCGCGCCGGATGAGCGTCTTCTCGAACTCGTGCTCGAGGCGATCGCCCACGTTCCGCTCGCCGCGCGCGAGCGCCTGCGAGAGCTCGCGATCGAGCGCATTGCGCCAGTCCGACTCCGCGAGCTCGGCGCTCGCCGTCGGCGACTGCCGAACCTCGGGCGGAAGGTCGGCCACTTCGATGCGCTGGCCCGGCGCCATCACGGTGAGCCAGTGGCAGACGTTCTCGAGCTGGCGAACGTTGCCG
>JBGAIS010000173.1:0-7446 GCA_044225355.1 Casimicrobiaceae bacterium
GGGTCAGACCCCATTACAGGCCTGGCACCGTTTCGTGTGACCGCCCCCGAAATGGGGTCAGAACCCATTACAGGCCTGGCACCGTTTAGCGTGATCGCCCCGGAAATGGGGTCAGACCCCATTTCCGGCTCGACCTGCGGCTGCCGGAATCCGTCAGAATGGGGTCTGACCCCATTTCGGGTGCTCGGCGACAATGGGGTCTGACCCCATTCGACTTGAGGAGACCGTCCCATGGCCAATCCATTCGTGCACTGCGAGCTTGCGACCCACGACGTCGCGAAGGCAAAGGCGTTCTACGGAAAGCTCTTCGACTGGAAGCTCCAGGACATGCCGATGTCCGAGGGCACGTACACGCTCGTCGGCGTGGGCGAGGGCACGGGCGGGGGAATGATGCAGCACCCGATGCCGGGCGCGCCCGCGCTGTGGATGCCGTACGTGCTGGTGGACGACGTTGCCGCGGCGGCCGCGAAAGTGCGCGAGCTGGGCGGTACCGTCATGCGCGACAAGACCGAAGTCCCCGGCATGGGCTGGTTCGCGATCATCGTCGACCCGACAGGCGCCCATCTCGGTCTCTGGCAAGCCACGATGTAGGGTCTCACGCGCGGGCGAAGTCCCTGCGGCCGCGACGTGCCCGGCGCGCTCCTCGACAGGCTCGTGTCGCCGTGCCGCGCGGCCGTCGTCGCTGCTGCGCGTCGCGCGAGCCCGGTCGCTTCGGCCAGGCTCGCGCTCGCGCGACGAACGACGGTTACTGCCCCGCCAGGAAGTTGATCCCGAACGTCTGCCCCGACAGGCACGGCACGTTCGGCTGGTACTTGGCCGGCGTGCCGGTGAACATCGGGAAGAAGTACGCGTTGACGCACGACTGCGAGCTGCTCGTGCACTGCGCATTCGGGTTGCCGCACGTGCTCGGATACTGCTCGGATCCGTAGGTGCTGTTGACCGGTCCCGCGCACGAGAAGGTCGTGGTGCCGCCGCAGGCCACGGCTACGGGCAGGTTGTAAGACGCGCCGCCCGTTCCCGCGCACTGGTTGGTCGCCCATGCCGAGTCCGTGCACGTCGACGGAATGACGCTGATGTCGTACCACACGCACGGCGCGCCCTTGTTGAAGCATCCCGGCGCGGTCGAGTCCTCGAAATTGGTCTCGACCATCGTCTGGTGGTTGGCCTGCGCGTTCCAGCAGTTCGACGGCGCGGAGGCGCGTGATGCGCAGAAGCGCGACACGCTCGCCGCGGGCGGCACGACGGCCGCGCAGGAGGTGTTCGCCGCGATCATCACGCCGACGCCCGACACCGAGCACCCCGTCGTGAACGCCCAGGTGATCGGTCCCGGCTGCCCGTTTTGCATCGTGAAGCTCACGAAGATGGGCTCGGATCGGCTGTTGGTGACCGTCACGTCGACGCCGGGCGAGGCGATGCCGCCAAGCACGGTGGCTTCCGTGTCGCACGACTTCGCCGCGATCGCGCGCGTGCTGGGATCCGTGATGGGATACAGGTTGCCGGAGCCCAGGTCGCGCAGCAGCGGCTTCTGCCCCGAGGTGTGGGGACACACCACCTCCAGATTGTCGGGGAGCGCGCGCGGGTCGGCCGCGGCGTGGGCGTTCGACATCGATGCAAGCGACAACGCGGCGGCGAGCGCCAGGGCGATCTTCATGGAAGCCTCTCGAGGGGATGTGAGCCTCCCCTAAGCAAGGGGCATGCCGACGGCCCCGGGCGCGGTATGCTTCGCGCCATGCTCGAGAAGCTCGCGTCGCGCATCGCCGACCCCGATCGCACCATCCTGCATCGCGCCATCCGCGTCGCGATCGTCCTGCCCCTTCTCCTATTCCTGGGGCTGCACGTGCTGCACGACCCGCAGTTCGCGCTCGTCGCGTCCTTCGGCTCGTTCGCCGCGCTCGCGATGGCCGACTTCATGGGGCCGCGCGCATCGCGCCTTCGCGCGCACGCGGGCTTGGCGCTCGCCGGCGTGGTGCTCGTCGCGCTCGGCACCGCGCTGTCGAACACGCTCTGGCCCGCGGTGATCGCGATGCTCGCCATCGGCGTCGCCGCGCAGTTCGTGATGGCGCTCGGCGGCCAGTTCGCGCTCGGCAACAACGCGGGGCTGCTCGCCTTCGTGGTGTCCGTGATGGTCCCGGCGGGCGACGATGCGATCCTCTCGCGCGTCGCGGGCTGGCTGGTGGCGATGGCCGCCTCGGCGCTGTTCGCGACGTTTTTGTGGCCGCGCCACGAGCGGCGCGACCTGTACCTTCGCGTCGACGAGGCGTGCCGCGCGTTGGGCGCCATCGCGCGCGCGTCGGCCGAGGGCGGCGCCACCGCCGAGCAGCTCACGCAGGCGCACGACGCGATCGAGCGCGTGCGCGAGGTCCAGCGCTCGCTCGGCTTCCGGCAGATCGGGCCGCCTGGGCACCAGCGCGCGCTGCTGGGGCTCGTCGACGCGCTGGGGCAGGGCTTCCGCTTCTCGCTCACGCTCGGCACCATGCGATCGCCCACCGACGCCGATCGCGAGCTCGCGCGGAGCGTCGCGCGCACGCTCGACGCCGTCGGCGCGGTGATGCAGGTCTGCTCCGCGGGCCGCGTCGATTTCTCGGTGCCCGCCATCGACGGGCTCGTGAAGGCGCGTCACGAGCATCGCGTCCTGCTCGACGCGACCGCCGCGCGCGCCATCGCCGCGCACGCGCCGGGCCAGTCGATGGTCTCGATCTTCAGCAACGTGTTCCCCATTCGCGTGCTCTCGTACGTGACGCTCGGGATGTGCGTCGACGCACTCGTCATCACGGGCCATCCCGTGAGCGTGCACGACGACTTCGTGGTGATCGAGCCTGCCACCGCCACCACCGCCCTGCGCCACGCGGCGGACGTCCTGGGACCTCACCTGTCGCCGGGCTCCGTGTGGTTCCACAACTGCGTGCGCGCCGGGCTCGCGCTCGCGTTGTCGGTGCTCGTCGCCAAGGTCACCGACATCGGCCATGCGTTCTGGGTCGTGCTCGCCACGCTGTCGGTGCTGAGGTCGAACGTGAGCACGACCGGCGCGACCGTGATGAGCGCCATCGCGGGCACGTTCGCGGGCTTCCTGCTCGCCACGGGCGCCATCACGGTCCTCGGCCCGCATCCGCTCGCGCTCTGGCTCGCGCTGCCGGTCACGGTGTTCCTCGCGGGCTACGCGCCGTACGCCATCTCGTTCGGGGCCGGGCAGGCGATGTTCGCGCTTCTCGTGGTCGCGCTCTTCAACCTGATGGTGCCCGACGGATGGGTGGTGGGCGTCGCGCGCGTCGAGGCGGTCGCGGTCGGCGCCGTGGTGGCGCTGGTCGCGTCGCTCATCATGTGGCCGAAGGGCGCGTCCTCGGCGCTGCGGAGCGAGATCGCGGCGCACGTGCGGGCCGCGCGCACCCTCGTCGAGCGCGCCTTCGATGCGCTCGTCGGGCGCGCGGATGCCGCGTCGGTCGAGCGCGCGCGGGTGGAGACGATGGCGGCGCGCCGGCGCGCGGACGAGGCGCTCGCCGCGTACATCGGGGAGCGGGGCGCGAAGCGGGTGCCGCTCGCCGACTGGGGCTGGCTCGCGCGGCTGCCGGTGGTGATGCGCGGCGCGGCCGACGCCGCCGCGGCGATGCACGGGTCGGGCTATATGGCGATCGACCGCGGCGTCGCCGCCGAAAAATTCGACGAGGCCGTGAAGCTCGTGATGGATGCGTACGGCGAGATCGGCGCGCGCCTCGAGCATCCGGATCGCGCGAAGGAGCCGGCGCTTGCCGCCGCGGTGAAGGACTTCGACATGATCGACGGCGCGGGCGCGCGCCGTGACGCCATCCTCGCCGCCGCGGACGCGTGGGTCGACGCGCATCGCGACGAGCCCGACATCGTCCATCGCGTGATGGCGCTCGCGTGGGGCGTAGGCTGGCTCGGCTACCTCGCGCACCTTCGCGTGGTCACCGAGGCGCCGCTCGACGACGTGGTGACGCACGCCGGGATGCCGTGGTGGAAGTGACGCGTAGGCCCGAAGGCCGCTCGCGTGCGCCTCAAGGGCCGTCCGACGTGCCGCTCGACTTGGGCTGGGTGAGCTTGTCGAGCCACGCGCGCTGGAAAAAGCCCTTGCGGCGCTTGTCGAAGGCAGGCGTGAACACGTAGATCGCGCTCCACGTGCGCATCGCGAAGTAGGCGACGCCCACCCATGCCGCGTCGCTCCACTCGAGGCCGCGGTCGCCCCAGCCTGCGAACCGCCTCACCTGCGGCTCGAGCGCCAGCGCGCCCACGATCGCCGCGATGCCCACGAAAGGCGTCACGACGAGGAGATTGCCCGAGTCCCACACGATGGCATCGATGCGCTGTCGCGCGATCTCGGGCTGCGGCCCGGCGACGGCGATGATCACGAGCTGCATCGCCGCGGCCCACGCCACCGTGGGGCCGATGTCCGCGTCCCAGAGGAGCTTCGCGAAGCCGCCCACCGTGGCGAACAGGACCACGGCGATGACGTAGATCAGCACGCGTCGCCATGCGGGGCCCTCGACGTGCGCCACGGCGCCGAAGATGGCGAGCAGGATGATGAGCGGGATCTGCGCGATGAGGAGCATCACGAGCGCCTGGCTGTACGCCTCGTCGAAGGCGTCGGGCGCCAGCGCGAACCGCGCGTAGCGCCAGGCGGTCACGGCGGGGAATGCGGCGGTGGCGGCGAGCGCGAAGAGCGTCTGGGCAGTCACGGACGCATCCGGTGAAAGCGACGGGCAATGATAGCCTTCGGTCCATGGAATGGCTATTCGGCGAGCGCCTGCGCGACGACGAGGAGCGCTCGGGCCTGCACCTCGCGCTGCGTGTCGCGCTCGTCATGCCATCGCTGTACGCGTTCGGCATCCTCGTGCTCGACGACGCCGACTTCGCGCTCCTCGCGGGCTTCGGCTCGTTCGCGGCACTGGCCATCGCCGACTTCATGGGGCCGGCGCGCGCTCGGCTCCTGGCGATCGCGGGGCTCGCGTCGGCGGGTTGCGTGCTCATCGCGATCGGCACCGCGCTGTCGACCACGCTCTGGCCGGCGTTCGTCGCCATGCTCGTCATCGCGTTCGTGCTGCAGTTCGCCATGGCGCTCGGCGGGCAGTTCGCGCTCGGCAACAACGCGGCGATGCTCTCGTACGTGCTCTGCGCGATGGTCCCGGCGAGCCCGGAGTCGATCGCGCCGCGCATCGCGGGCTGGCTCACCGCGATGGTCGCCGCGGCGGTCGTGGGCACGTTCCTGTGGCCGCGCAGCGAGCGGCGCGACCTGTACCGGCGGCTCGCGCAGGCCCTCAAGCCGCTCGCGGAGGCGGTGCGCGCGGTGGCCGACGGGCGGCCGTCGGGACAGGCGCTGCACGACGCCAACGCCGCCATCCTGCGCGTTCGCGACGAGCTTCGTGAGCTCCGCTTCCGGCCCATCGGCCCGCCCGAGCACCAGCAGGCGCTCGTGGGCCTCGTCGACGCGCTCGCGCAGGCCTGGCGCTTCACGTGCAGCCTCGTCGCGGTGGACCGCGTCCACGCGAGCGACCGCAGCCTCGCGCGCGCGTCGGCCGCGATGCTCGACCAGGCGGAGCAGGCGATCCTCGCGTGCGCGGCGGGACGGCGCGCCAAGGCGCGGGTGACCCTCGAGATCGACGCGCTCATGGAGGCGCGCCACCGCCATCGCGACCTCATGCGCGCGTCGATCGAGCGCGCGCTCCGCATGCCGGTCGACGCGAGGTCGATCGTCGCGCGGCTCGCGGCCGCGTTTCCGGTGCGCATCCTCTCGTTCGTGACGCTGTCGATGGCCATCGACGCCGTCGTGATGGCGGGGCGGACGGTGCGCGTCCACGACGACTTCATCGTGCTCGAGTCGCCGAGGCCACTGCATCGGCTGCGCCACGCGTTCGACACGCTGGCGCCGCTCCTCGTGCCCGAGACCACGTGGTTCCACAACAGCCTGCGCGCCGCTCTCGCGCTCGCCGCGGCGCTCGTGGTGGCGAAGGGCATCGCGATCGGCCACGGCTTCTGGGTCGTGCTCGCGACGCTCGGCGTGCTGCGCTCGAACGTCGTCACGACGGGCTCGTCGATCCTCAACGCGCTCGCGGGCACGCTCGTCGGATTCGCGCTCGCCGCGCTCGCGCTCGCGACGCTCGGTCGCTATCCCGCGCTCATGTGGGCGTCGCTCCCGTTCGTGATCTTCGCGGCGGCGTACGCGCAGCGCGCGATCTCGTACGGCGTGAGCCAGGCGCTGTTCGCGCTTCTCGTCGTGGAGATGTTCAACCTCGCCGAGCCCGAGGGGCTCATGACGGGCGTGATCCGGCTCGAGGCGGTGGCCATCGGCGCGGTGGTCGCGATGGTGGTGTCGGTCGTGATGTGGCCGAAGGGCGCCGCTACGGCGCTGCGCGAGGCCATCGCGGAGCACGTGCGTGCGGCGCGTCGCTTCGTCGACGTCGCGTCTGCGGGTCTGCTGGCGACACGGCCGCCGGACGCCGCGCGCGCCGAGGCGATGGATGGCGGCGACGGCGCTGACGAGGCGCCTGGGCGGCGGTACAGCGCGGCGAAGCCGGCGCGCCAGGCACGCAGCCCGAGTCGGGATACGCTCGCGCGGGGTGCCGGGTGCTCATGCGCCTCGCGTCCGACGCTGCAGGCCGTTCACGGCGGTGATCGCGCAGCGTTCGACCTCCACGCCGGCTCGCGAGCGCCTTGGCGGTCGTCGAGGAGCTGGCGCAGGCTTCAGGAGCCGCCGGTCCAGCGGACCCTTGCAGCAGCGTGCGCTGCGCGCCGCCATCGCCGACCTCGACATGATCGCGGGCTCGGGCGAGCGCGCGGGTGCCGTGCTGGACGACGTCGTCCGCTACCTGGCCGAGCACCGCGGCGAGCCGCATGCGACGTCGCTCGCCATGGCGGCGGTGTGGGCGGTCGGATGGCTGGGCTACCTCGCGCACGTTCGCATGCAGGCGGAGCCCGCCCTCGAGGAAGTGATCGCGGGGGCCGAGCGGTAAGCGTCGCCGCGACTTGCGCGAAGCGTCGGCCGCGCGACGGATCGCCGCGGCGAGCGGCGCCTGCCTCGGGCGTTCCGCTGCATGAAACCCGGCGCGCGCAAGCGCGTCGGTGTCGATCGCAATTCCGCGCGCGATCGGCGCGCTGCGCTACACTCGCATGCTTTCCACGAGAGGAACACCTCGCATGCCGCGCGCGCCGCGCCCATGACCTCGCCCCGCGCGCGCAAGCCGCCCACGCTCGCCCTGCTCGTCTGGATCGCCGTCTCGGGGACGCTGCCCATGCACGTCTTCGTGCCGGCGCTCCCGGCCGTCGCCGCGTACTTCCACGCCACGGCAGGCGAGGCGCAACTCACCATCACGCTCTACCTCGCGGGCCTCGCCATCGGTCAGCTCCTGTACGGGCCGCTGTCGGATCGCTATGGGCGCAGGCCCGTCCTCATCGCGGGACTTTGCCTCTTCGCCGTCGCGACGATCGCCGCGGCGTTCG
>JBGAIS010000174.1:0-7136 GCA_044225355.1 Casimicrobiaceae bacterium
GTGGAAGGCGCCGCGCTGTTCCTGCGCGGCAAGGGCGGCGAGGTGCTGACGCGCCTGCAGGCGCAGATGGAAGACGCGGCCGGCAAGCTCGAGTTCGAGCGCGCGGCGCGCATCCGCGACAAGATCGCGCGCATGCAGGTGCTGCAGTCGAGGCAGTTCGTCGAGAGCGCGACCGCCGGCGACATCGACGTCGTGGCCGCCGCGATCGAGGGCGGGCTCTTCGCGGTGAACGTCGTCATGGTTCGCGGCGGGCGGCACGTCGGCGACAAGACGTTCTTCCCGCGCTATGCCGACGCCGCGGACGTGGCGGGCGAGGGCGAGATCGTGCCGACGTTCCTCACCCAGCACTACCTGGAACGCCCGGTGCCGCCGACCATCGTCGTGCCCGACGTCGAGGATCACGCCGCGCTCGCGGAAATACTGACGGCGCAGTCGGGACAGAAAGTGGAGATCGTCGGCAACCCGGGCGGCGAGAGGCGCGTGTGGCTCGCGATGGCGCAGCAGAACGCGACGCTCTCCATCCGCCAGAAGCTTGCGCAGAAGGCGACGCAGGAGGATCGGCTGGCGGCGCTGCAGGAGGCGCTCGGCCTGCCGTCGACGGTGCAGCGCATCGAGTGCTTCGACATCTCGCACACCATGGGCGAGGCGGCGGTCGCATCGTGCGTGATCTTCGACAAGCTCGCGATGCAGTCGTCCGAATACCGCAGGTTCAACGTGACCCCGGATGCCGCCGGCGACGACTACGCGGCGATGCGCGAGGCGCTCACGCGGCGCTGCGCGCGCATCGTCGCGGGCGAGTATCCCGCGCCCGACCTCCTCGTGATCGACGGAGGCAAGGGGCAGGTCGCCGTCGCCGCGAGCGTGCTGGAGGAGCAGGGGCTCCACGGTGTCCCGCTGATCGGCATCGCGAAGGGGCCCGAGCGCAAGGCGGGCGAGGAAGACATCGTGTTTCCCGGGCGTGCCGACGTGCTCAACCTGCCGTCCGATCATCCCGGGCTGCATCTGTTGCAGCAGGTCCGCGACGAGGCGCATCGGTTTGCGATCCAGGGGCATCGCGCGCGTCGCGCGAAGGCACGCACGACGTCGTCGCTGCAGGAGATCGCGGGCATCGGCGCGACCCGTCGCAAGGCGCTGCTGCAGCACTTCGGCGGCGTCAAGGGCGTGCAGGCCGCGAGCGTCGAGGACATCGCGCGCGTGCCGGGCATCTCGCGGGCACTCGCCGAGCGCATCTTCGCCGAGCTCCACTGACTTCACTCGCCGCGGAATCAGGGCCGCGCTTCTGGTTCGAGTCGCCCGGAAATGGGGTCAGACCCCATTTCCGGGGCGCCATCCGGACCGACGAAAAATGGGGTCAGACCCCATTTCAGGGGCGGCGGGGCCACGCGAGGGGCCCCGCGACGGCGTCCGACGCCATTTCCGGTGCGGGTAGAATCGGCGCACCGTGCCGTTCAACATCCCCATCGCGCTCACGTGGCTGCGGATCGTACTGATCCCCGTCTTCGTGGCGGTCTACTATCTCCCGGACACGTGGCTGGGGCCGGTGGCGAAGAACTGGACGGCGATGTCCATCTTCGCGGCGGCGGCGATCACCGACTGGCTCGATGGCTACCTCGCGCGCCGATGGGGCGAGACGAGCGCCTTCGGCGCCTTCCTCGACCCCGTGGCCGACAAGCTCATGGTGGCCGCGGCGCTGATCCTCCTCGTGCAACTCCAGCGCGCCGAGGCGTACCTCGCGATCATCATCATCGGCCGCGAGATCACCATCTCGGCGCTGCGCGAGTGGATGGCGCAGATCGGCAAGACCAAGAACGTGGCGGTCGCGTTCATCGGCAAGGTGAAGACCGCCTCGCAGATGACCGCGATCATCGCGCTCCTCCTGTGGGAAGACGTGATCCCCGGCGTTCGCACGCCGCTCCTCGGTGGCATCGCCCTGTGGGTGGCGGCCATCCTGACGCTATGGTCGATGCTCCACTATCTCCGCCTCGCGGCGCCTCACCTGCGCGGCGACGGAGGCACGTCGATCAGCAAGACGCAGCAGACGCCGCCTGCCTGATTCGGGTGCGGGGCGGGGCCGCGCGCACCATCCTCGACCGCGCTCGCGCGGCCCCGGTTTCGATAATTCCCTGATTTGATTGAATTCTCATCGCCGGCGTAGCTGGCATCGGGATTGCTTAGTATGCACATTAGTATACAAGCAACCCATGCTCCGAACCCCGCCTCCCACCATCGACGCCCTGCACGCCGCCTACCGGAGCGGCACGTGGCGGCCATCCGAAGTCGTCGAGCACTGGCTCGCGCGCCCGGACGCCGATCGCGGCCGTCCCGTGTGGATCGCCACTGTGCCGGCCGCCGCGATTCGCCAGCGTGCCGAGGCTCTCGACAGGCTTCTCGCGACCGACCCCGCTCGCGCGCTGGCGCAGCCCGTCTTCGGCGCGCTGTGCGGCGTCAAGGACAACATCGACGTCGCCGGGCTCGAGACGACCGCGGCGTGCCCCGCGTTTGCCTACACCCCCGAGCGCCCTGCCGACGTGGTCGCGGCGCTCGACGCCGCGGGCGCCATCGTCGTCGGCAAGACCAACCTCGACCAGTTCGCGACCGGCCTCGTCGGCACGCGATCGCCGTACGGTGCGGTCCCCAACGCCTTCGACGCGCGCTACGTCTCCGGCGGATCGAGCTCCGGCTCGGCCGTCGCGGTGTCGCGGGGCCTCGTGCACTTCGCCCTCGGCACGGACACCGCGGGATCGGGCCGCGTGCCCGCCGCGTTCAACAACATCGTCGGGCTCAAGCCGTCGCGAGGACTGCTCTCCGCGGCCGGGGTGGTGCCCGCATGCCGCTCGCTCGACTGCGTCTCGGTGTTCGCGCTGACGGTGGACGACGCCGTGCGCGCGCTCGCGGCCATGACGCCGCAGTCGCGCGCGATTCCGCTCGATGCCCCGAAGCTGTCGGCGCGATTCACGTATGCCGTGCCTCGCGAGGCCGATCGCGAGTTCCACGGCGACGATCGCGCGCACCGGGCGTTCGACGACGCGCTCGCGAAGCTCGACGCGCTCGGCGGCGCCGCACGCGAGATCGACTTCGCACCTTGGCGCGAGGTGGCGTCGATGCTCTACGAAGGCGCGCGCGTCGCGGAGCGCCACGCCGCCATCCGCGATTTCTTCGACGCGCGCCCCGACGCCCTCGACCCGACGGTACGCGCGATCATCGCCGGGGGCCGTCGATACACCGCGAGCGACGCGTACGTGGCCGACGCCCGTCTCGCCGCTCTTCTCCGCGCGCTCATGCCCACGTGGGATACGTGCGACGTGATGGTCGTGCCCGGCGCGCCCACGATGTACACGCTCGCGCAGGTCGAGGCCGAACCCGTCGAGCTCAACCGGCGCCTCGGCGAGTACACGAACTTCGTCAACTTCCTCGATCTCGCGGCGATCGCCGTGCCGGCATCGATGCGCGACGATGGCCTTCCCGCGGGCATCACGCTCATCGCGCCTCGCGGCGCCGACCTCATGCTGGCCGACCTCGCACAGCGCTTCCATGCGAGGAGCTCCATGACGCTCGGCGCTCTCGGCGCACCGCTGCCCGCGGCACAGCCGCTTGCGATGTCCGGCGACGTGGCGCAGCTTTGCGTGGTCGGCGCGCATCTTTCCGGCATGCCTCTCAATCGCGAGCTCGTCGCCCTCGGCGCGCGACTCGTACGGAGCGTGCGCACGACGCCGCGCTACCTCCTGCACGCGCTGCCCACCACGCCGCCCAAGCCGGGCCTCGTGCGAGTGGACGCGGGTCACGCCATCGAGGCCGAGGTGTGGGAGCTCTCGCTCGCCGCCTTCGGCGCGTTACCGTGTAGGCCATCCCGTCGCCGCTGTCGATCGGCACGATCGAGCTTCGACGACGGCACGCACGTGAAGGGCTTCCTGTGCGAGGCGATCGCGACGCGCGACGCCCCCGACATCTCGCATCACGGCGGATGGCGACGCTACGTCGCCGCCCGTCACGCCAAGCCGGTTTCCCCCCTGGAGAAAGACCATGACCCATCCCGTTCTGCCGCCTGACACCTCGATCGCCAAGCCGGGCCGCCGCCGCGTCCTGCAGGCGGGCGCGTCCGTTGCGCTGCTGGGCGCACCGGCGATCCTGCGCGCGCAGGCTCCCGTGAAGGTGCGCGGCGGCTACTGGCCCATCGCGTCGGGCCTGCCGTTCTTCGTGGCAATCGAGAAGGGCTACTTCAAGGAGGCGGGGGTCGACGTCGAGGGCATCAAGTTCGCGGGCGCGCAGCAGGTGATGGAGGCGATGCTCGCGGGACGCTCCGACGGCAGCGCCAACGGCACGGGCTCGGCGAACCTGGCCATCGGCGAGATCGCGCAGCCGGGCCTCTTCAAGATCTTCTGCACCAACCCGTCGAACGTGAAGTGGGTTCTCGACGAGTTCATCGCGCCCAAGGACAGCACGTACAAGACCATCGCCGACTTCAAGGGCAAGCGCCTTGCGAGCGGCCCCGGCATCCAGAACGTGACGCTCGCGAAGACGATGCTCGACCGCGCAGGCGCCACCGGCGTGACCGTCGTCGAGCTGCCCATCGGACAGCACGTTGCCGCGGTCGCCGCGGGCCAGGTCGACGGCGCGTACACGCTCGAGCCCACCGGGACCGTCGGTCGCATGAACGGCACCACGCGCACGGTGGAAACGGGTGTCGTGGCCAAGTACATCCTGGGCGACCCGATGGCGCCTTGGCACGGCGGCTCGGCGAGCCTCACCAGCGAGTTCATCAAGAAGAATCCCGACGCCACGAAGAGGTACATGGCGGCGTACCTCAAGGGCGTCGAGCTCGTGCGGACCAAGCCCGACGAGGCGCGCCAGTATCTCAAGGGCTACACGGCCATCGAGGGCCCCCTCACGAGCGAGGTCCCGCTCGCCGCGTACATGGCATGGAACGAGTTCAAGCCCGCCGACGTCGCGTACTTCCAGAAGTTCTTCGATCTCTTCACCGAGAAGGGCATCTTCGACAAGAAGGTGGTCGTCGCCGATCTCCTCTACAAGGGATAAGCCATGCCCGATTCCAGTGCGCCCGCGGTGCAGCCGTGGACCGCCACGGTGAACGCGCCGCAGCCTGCGCCGCCGCGCAAGCCTCCGTGGCGGCGATTCCTGCCGGTGGTGGGTCCGCTCCTGTTGTTCGTGGTGTGGGACCTCGCGGTGCGCGGCGGCTTCATCAAGCCCATCCTGCTGCCCACGCCGCTCGATACGCTGACCACCCTCGTGACCGGGCTCGCCGGGGGCCCGCTCCTCGTCGACTTCCTCGTCACGGTCAAGCGCACGCTCCAGGCGTTCGCGATCGCCGCGGTGGTCGGCGTGCCGCTCGGGGTGGTGCTGGGCAGCAACGAGCGCGCCTATCGAAGCGTGGAATTCCTCATCGACTTCTTCCGCTCCACGCCGTCCTCCGCGCTGATACCGCTGTTCCTGCTCATCTTCGGCGTGTCGGACATCAACAAGGTGGCCATCGCCGCATTCGGCGCGCTGCTGCTCGTGGTGTTCAACAGCGCGTACGGCGTGATCAACGCGCGCAAGCAGCGCGTGATGGCCGCCAAGGTGATGGGCGCCTCGCGGTGGCAGATCTTCCGCGACGTCCTGGTCTGGGAGTCCCTGCAGCCCACGTTCGTCGGTCTGCGAAGCGCCGTGTCGATGGCGCTCGTGATCGTGATCGTGGCCGAGATGTTCATCGGCTCCGACAACGGGCTCGGGCATCGCATCATCGACGCGCAGCAGGTGCTTAACGTGAAGAGCATGTATGCCGCGATCCTCGCGGCCGGCATGCTGGGCTACGCGCTCAACGTGCTCTTCCTCTATCTCGAGCGACGGATCGTGCACTGGAGCGGGCGATGATGCGCGTCGTGAACGCCCCCGTCGTGGCCGACGTGCCGGCACCGCCGTTCGTGCCCGGGCCGCCCGGCACGCAGATCACCATCCGCGGCCTGACCAAGTACTTCGCGGGCTGGCCGTTGTACGAGAACTTCGACCTCGACATTCCAAAGCACCGGATCGTGTCGGTGTTCGGCCCGAACGGCTGCGGCAAGTCGACGCTCATCAACATGATCGCCGGCCTCATCCCCATCGACGGCGGGCAGATCCTGTTCGACGGCAAGTCGCTCGCGCAGACCAAGATCGGCTACGTGTTCCAGAACTATCGCGAGGCGATGTTCCCGTGGATGCGCACCATCGACAACATCGCGTATCCGTTGAAACTCGAGGGCCGCTCCAAGCAGGACGTGGACCGCCGCATGGCCGAGCTCGTGGCGTCGTTCGACGTCAAGTTCGACCTCAACCGCTACCCGTACGAGCTCTCGGGCGGGCAGCAGCAGACGGCGTCCATCATGCGCGCGCTGGCGCCCAACCCCGAGGTGCTGTTCCTCGACGAGCCTTTCTCGGCGCTCGACTTCGAGATGACGCTGTTCATCCGCGAGAAGCTGCAGGAAGTGTTCATGGCCACCGGCACGACGATGATGCTCGTGTCGCACGACCTCGAGGAGGCCGTCTACCTCGCGGACGAGGTGCTGCTCCTCACCAAGCGCCCGACGCGCGTCGCGGAGATCCTGCGCTACGACGATCCGCGCCCGCGCACGGTGGCAACCCTCTCGGAGCCCACGTTCATCGCGGCGAAGAAGCGAAGCCTCGAGATCTTCCAGCGCGAAGTGCGTCGATGAGCGAGTTGGACGTGACGGCTTACGTCGACGCCGCGTGCGTGGCGCAGGGCATCGCGCTCCGGGCGGAGGAGCGAGAGCGCGTCGTCGCGCATTTCGCGCGGCTCGCGGCCATCGCGGCGCCTCTCGTCGAGCTCACGCTGGGCGACGACGTCGAGATCGCTCCCGTTTTCGAGCCGTGACGGCGTCGGCCCGGGACATCGCGGCGTCGGTCGCGAGGGGCGCCGCGTCGGCCGTCGGCGTCGCGGAAGAGGCGCTCGCGGCCATCGCTCGCGTGGATCCCGCGATCAACGCGTTCACGGCCGTGACGCGCGAACGCGCGCTCGCGGACGCGCGCGACGTCGACCGCCGCGTGAACGCCGGCGAGGCGCCGCCCCTCGCGGGCGTTCCGTACGCGGTCAAGAACCTCTTCGACGTCGAAGGCCTGCCCACGCTCGCCGGCGCCAAGGTCCA
>JBGAIS010000175.1:0-7414 GCA_044225355.1 Casimicrobiaceae bacterium
GATCTTCGGCCGGCGCTCGAGGTCCCGTTGCGCTCGCACGGCGGCATCTCCGAGCAGAAGGTGCCGCTCATCTTCAACCGGCCGCTCAAGGACGTGCCCGCCGGGCGCCGCCTGCGTAACTTCGACATCGTCGACCTGGCGCTCAACCACTGCGGATGACGTCCATGGGCTGGCGATACCACAATCCGGTCGACGTCCGCTTCGGCAGCGGCAGTCTCTCCGCGCTGCCCTCGCTCGTGGGCGACCGGGACGTCGCGGTCGTGATCTTTCCCGAGGCCGCGGGCATCGGACTCGTCGATCGGCTGGCGGCGCTCCTCGGCGACCGGCTGGTCGCCGTGATCGACCGCACGGAGCCGAATCCCGACGTTGCCTCGCTCACGTCCCTGTACGAGGACTTCTGGAACGGCCGGAGGCAGGCGGAGGCCATCGTCGCCGTCGGCGGCGGCAGCGTCATCGACACCGCCAAGGCGCTCATGGTGGGCACCGCGGACGGGCGCTTCGCGTCGCTCGTGTCGCTCCTCGCCACGGGAAAGGCGTTCACGCCGCACGCGGTGAAGCCGCTCTACGCCGTGCCGACCACGGCCGGGACGGGCAGCGAGGTCACGCCGTGGGCCACGATCTGGGATCGCGCGGCACAGCGCAAGTATTCGCTGTTCCTGCCCGAGACCTGGCCCGCCGCGGCCATCGTCGACCCCGAGCTCACCGTCTCGCTGCCGGCCGGCCCCACGCTGGCCGCGGGACTCGACGCGCTGTCGCACGCGCTCGAGTCGATCTGGAACGTCAACGCCAATCCCGTGTCGGACACCCACGCGGTCGCGGCGGCAAGCGAGGTGCTCGACGTGCTCCCCGCGCTGATGCGATCGGTCGAGCCTCGCGCTTCGCGAGCGCATGTCGCGCGCCGCGCTGCAGGCAGGCCTCGCGTTCTCCAATACGAAGACCGCCCTCGCCCACTCCATTTCCTACGAGATGACGCTGCGCCACAGACTGCCGCACGGCATCGCGCTCGTTCACGCTGCCCATGGTGCTGGCGCGCGGATCGGCGTCGACGCCGCGCGCGACGCCGTGCTCGCGCGCATCTTCGGCGTCGACCTGCGCGGCGCGCCTGCCCGCCTCACCGCGTTCCTCGAAGGCCTCGGCGTGCGCACGCAGTTCGACGCGTACGGCGTCACGGCGCAGGAATCCGAGCGCATGGTCGCCGACGCGCTCGACGGCGTGCGCGGCCGCAACTTCATCGGCGTCGCGGCCGCGGCGCCCGCCGCCTCCCACGCCTAGACCGGACCTCACATGAACGCTCCCGACACCCGGCACGAGCCCATGCGCATCGCAGGCGAGCGCGTCTCGACCGGCCGCACGCTCGACGTCATGAATCCCTTCACCGGCGGCCGCGTCGGCACGGTGCCCAAGGCGTCCGTCGACGACGTGCGCGGCGCCATCGACGCCGCGCGCCGCTACAAGGCGAAGCTCACGCGCTACGAGCGCTACCGCATCTGCTACCGAACGGCCGAGCTCCTCCGCGCGCGTACCGAGGAGCTGTCCGACCTCATCAGCGCCGAATGCGGCCTCGGCAAGAAGGACTCGCGTTACGAGGTCGGGCGCGCCTGCGACGTCTTCGTGTTCGCCGGCAATGCCGCGCTCAACGACGACGGCCAGGTGTTCTCGTGCGACCTCACGCCTCACGGCAAGTCGCGCAAGGTGTACACGCTGCGCGAGCCGCTGCGCGGCGTCATCACGGCCATCACCCCGTTCAACCACCCGTTGAACCAGGTGGCGCACAAGATCGCGCCCGCCGTGGCCACCAACAACCGCATGGTCCTGAAGCCCACCGAGAAGACCCCGCTGTCGGCCCTCGTGCTGGCCGACGTGCTCTACGAGGCCGGGCTGCCGCCGCCCATGCTCTCGGTGCTGACGGGCGATCCGCGCGAGATCGCCGACGAGCTCCTCACGCACCCGGACGTCGAGCTCGTCACGTTCACGGGCGGCGTGCCCATCGGCAAGTACATCGCCGCCAAGGCCGTCTACAAGCGCCAGGTGCTCGAGCTGGGCGGCAACGACCCCATCATCGTCATGGAGGACGCCGACATCGAGGAGGCCGCGACGCTTGCCGCCACGGGCTCGTACAAGAACTCGGGCCAGCGCTGCACGGCGGTCAAGCGGATGCTCGTGCACGAGAAGGTCGCCGACGACTTCGTCGACCGGCTCGTCGCCAAGACCCGCGCCTGGACCTACGGCAACCCCATGGACGACAAGCTCGAGATGGGCACGGTCATCGACGAGGAGGCGGCGCGCGCCTTCGAGGCGAAGGTGAACGCCGCCGTGGCCGCTGGAGCCCGGCTCCTCGCGGGCAACCAGCGCCAGGGAGCGGTCTACTCCCCCACCGTCCTCGACCGGGTGGACCCGGCCATGGACGTCGTGCGGACCGAGACTTTCGGCCCGGTCTCGCCGGTGATACGCTTCAAGGACATCGACGAGGCCATCCGCATCTCCAACGGCACCGCGTACGGCCTGTCGTCGTCGGTATGCACCAACCGCCTCGACTACATCACGCGCTTCGTGTCGGAGCTCGAGGTCGGGACGGTGAACGTGCGCGAGGTCCCGGGGTACCGCCTCGAGCTCACGCCGTTCGGTGGGATCAAGGACTCCGGCCTGGGCTACAAGGAAGGCGTGCAGGAGGCGATGAAGAGCTTCACCAACATCAAGACGTACTCGCTGCCGTGGTAGGCGTCTCGCGCGCATGCCGGGGTAAAGGTGCCGTCGCCTGATGCAGACGCTCCTCAACCTGCTGGCAGGCGTATCGCTGCTCGTCTGGGGCACGCACATCGTGCGCACGGGCATCCTGCGCCTGTACGGCGCGGACCTGCGCCGCGTGCTGCGCAAGAGCATCAACCAGCGGTTCACGGCGTTCTTCGCCGGCCTGGGCGTCACGGGACTCATCCAGAGCAGTACCGCCACCGCGCTCATCGTCGCCGCGTTCGCGGGCCAGGGGCTCATCAGCACCGCCCCGGCGCTCGCGGTCATGCTGGGGGCCGACGTCGGCACGTCGCTCGTCACCGTCATCCTGTCGTTCGACCTGTCGTGGCTCGCGCCCCTCCTCATCTTCGTCGGGGTGACGATGTTTCTCGCGAAGCAGTCGACCAACGTGGGGCGCTTCGGGCGCATCCTCATCGGCCTCGGCCTCATCATCTTCGCGCTGCAGTGGATCTCGGTGGCCGCGAAGCCGTTCGTGCAGGCGGCGGGCGTCAAGGTGATCTTCGCCTCGCTCACCGGCGACGTGCTGCTCGACATGCTGGTCGCCGCGCTCTTCACCATCCTGTGCTACTCGAGCCTCGCGGTGGTGCTGCTCATGGCCACCCTCGCCTCGCTGTCGATGATCTCGCTCCCGGTGGCGTTGGGCCTCGTCCTGGGCGCCAACCTCGGCAGCGGCATCCTGGGCATGTTGTCGACGCTGCGCTCGCCGCCCGAGGCCCGTCGCGTCACGCTCGGCAACTTCCTCTTCAAGCTCATCGGCTGCGTGCTCGCCATCCCGGTGCTCAAGCACGTCGACGGCTGGATCGCCGGCCTCGAGCTCGATCCCGCGCGCGAGGTCGTGCTGTTCCACTTCTTCTTCAACGTGGCGCTCGCGCTCCTGTTCATCTTCTGGACGGAGAAGATCGCGCGCGTCGCGGAGCGCCTCCTGCCCAACAAGCCGCCCGCTGACGACCCGTCGAAGCCGCGCAACCTCGACCCGTCCGCGCTCGACACGCCGCCGCTCGCCATCGCCAACGCCGCGCGCGAGGCCATGCGCATCGGCGACGTGATCGAGGACATGCTGAACGGCATGCTGCAGGTGATCCGTACCAACGACCGCGCGCTGGCCGCGCAACTTCGCAAGAAAGACGACGTGGTCGACGACCTGTACACGGCCGTCAAGCTCTACCTCACGCAGATCTCGCGCGAGGCGCTCGACGAGAAGGAGGGCCGGCGCTGGGCGGACATCGTCTCGTTCACGATCAACATGGAGCAGGTCGGCGACATCATCGAGCGCGTGCTGACCGACATCGAGGACAAGAAGATCGCCAAGCATCGCAGCTTCTCCGAGGCCGGCATGGCCGAGATCTGCGACCTGCACGCACGCCTCGTCGCCAACCTGCGCCTCGGGATGAGCGTCTTCCTGCACGGCGATCTCAAGAGCGCGCAGGAGCTCCTCGCGCAAAAGGTGCTGTTCCGCGACCTCGAGCGCGCCTACGCCGACTCGCACCTCGGGCGCCTCGCGGGCAACACGCTCGAGAGCATCGAGACGTCCTCGCTGCATCTCGACCTCATCTCCGACCTGAAGCGCATCAATTCGCACATCTGCTCCATCGCGTACCCCATCCTGGAGGAAGCGGGCGTCCTCGCGCGCACCCGCCTCAAGGAGCCCGTGGCCGCCCCCGTCGAGCCCGCCCCCGAGGCCATCGCCCCCGCCAAGAAGTCCGGCCGGGAAGGCGACTGGCCCAAGCGCAAGCCCAAGACCGCGTAACGATCCCGCGCGCGCCGCGCGCACCGAGCCCCCCATGAGCCTTTCCATTTCCGACATCTGCCTCCTCTTCGCCCGCAAGGGAGGCCGTGCCTACGACGGCGAGGGCGTCACGCAGCTGGAGCACGCGCTGCAGGCCGCCGCACGCGCAGAGGAGGCGGGCTCGAGCCCGGCGCTCGTCACCGCCGCGCTCCTGCACGACCTGGGACACATGCTGAACGACCAGGGCGAGACGCCTACGCTCCGCGGCGTCGACGACCTCCACCAGTACGCCGCCCTGCCCTTCCTGCGCGGCTCGTTCGGCGACGACGTGCTCGTGCCCATCAAGCTCCACGTCGACGCCAAGCGGTACCTCTGCGCGACGCGGCCCGCGTATTACGAAGCGCTTTCGGAGGACTCGAAGCGGAGCCTCGCGCTCCAGGGCGGGGTGTTCTCGGCCGAGGCCGCGCAGGCATTCATCGCGCAGCAGCCGTACGCGAGCGACGCCGTCAACCTGCGCGTGTGGGTGACCTGGCCAGGTGTCGGGCGCACGCCGCCGCTCGCTCACTACGTGCCCATCCTCGAGGCCGCGCAGCGCTCCCTCGCGTAGAACCCGGTTCGTGGAGCTCACCCTCGGCGTCACCCTCGCCGTGCTCGGCGCGGGCCTGCTGCACGCCGGCTGGAACGCGCTCGTCAAGTCGGCCGGCGGCGGCGACCCGCTGCTCGACACCGCGACCATCGTCGCCGGCAGCACCGTCTGCTCCGCGCTCATCCTGCCCTTCGTGCCGCTGCCGCTGGCGGCGGCGTGGCCCATGGCCGCGGCATCGTCCGCGATCCACATCGCCTACTACATCACCCTCGCGCACGCCTACCGCACCGGCGACCTCTCGTTCGCCTACCCGCTCATGCGCGGGACCGCGCCGCTCCTCGTCACCCTCCTCGGGGTGCTCTTCCTGCGCGAGCTCCCGACGCTTCAGGTGGCGGCCGGCGTCGTCTTCATCTGCGGCGGCATCTTCGCCATCGCGTTCGCGCAGCGACACCACCATCCGCGCGCCGCGGTTTACTGGGCGCTCGCCAACGCGGCCATCATCGCGGTATATACGCTGATCGACGGCGCCGGCGCCCGCGCGTCGGGCAACCCGCTGTCGTACGTCGCTTGGCTCACGTTCATCGAGAGCCTCATCTTCCTCGGGTGGATCTACCTCCGGCGCGGCAAGCCGTCGGTGCAGTACATCTCGCGGCAGTGGCGACGCGGCCTCCTCGGGGGATTCTGCAGCGTCGCGGCCTACGGCATCGTGCTGTGGGCGATGACGCGCGCGCCCATCGCCGCGGTGTCCGCGCTGCGCGAGACGTCGGTGCTGTTCGCCGCCATCATCGGCACGGTGCTCCTGAAGGAAGGCTTCGGGCTCGCGCGGCTCGCGGGCGCCGCGAGCGTCGTGGTGGGCGTCGCGGCGCTCAAACTCTAAGGCCACTCGCATGCCCCCCCCAAGATCGCACGCTCGCGTCGTCGTCATCGGCGGCGGAATCGCCGGCTGCTCCACCGCGTACCACCTCGCGAAGCTCGGCATCACCGACGTCGTCCTGCTCGAGCAGGGAAGGCTCACCTGCGGGACGACGTGGCACGCGGCGGGACTCGTCGGCCAGACGCGCGCGACCCGCAACGCCACGCGCATGAGCCGCTACGGCATCGAGCTCTATGCGTCGCTCGAAGCCGAGACGGGCCTTGCCACCGGCTGGAAGCAATGCGGCAGCCTCAACGTATTCAGGACGCCGGAGCGGCTCGTGGCGGCGAAGCGCCAGATGGCGCGCGCGAAGGCGTTCGGCATCGACTTCGAGTTCGTGTCGCCGGCGGAGGCCGGGCGCATCGCGCCCATCCTGCGCACCGACGACCTCGCGGGCGCGGTGTGGATCCCCGGCGACGGCAAGGCCAACCCCACCGATCTCACCCAATCGCTCGCGAAGGGCGCCCGGATGCGCGGCGTGACCATCGCCGAGGGCGTGAAGGTGACGGGCGTCGACCTCGAGGACGGCCGCGTGGCAGGCGTGCGCTACACGACCGCCGACGGCGAGGGGCGCATCGCCTGCGAGACGCTCGTCAACTGCGGCGGACAGTGGGCGCGCGAGCTCGGGCGCAAATCGGGCGTGAGCGTGCCGCTGTACGGCGCCGAGCACTTCTACATCGTGACGGACCGCATCGACGGCGTCACGCCCGAGCTTCCGGTGATGCGCGACCCGGACGGGTACATCTACTACAAGGAGGAAGTCGGCGGACTCGTCATGGGCGGGTTCGAGCCGGTGGCGAAGCCGTGGAACGTCTCGCCGATTCCCGACGGCTTCGAGTTCCAGCTCCTGCAGGAAGACTGGGATCAGTTCGAGATCCTGATGAACAACGCGATGCACCGCACGCCGTGCCTCGCGACGGCGAGCATCAAGATGCTGCTCAATGGCGTCGAGAGCTTCACGCTCGACGGCAACTTCATCCTGGGCGAGGCACCCGAGGTGCGCGGCTACTTCGTGTGCGCGGGGTTCAACTCGGCGGGTATCGCGAACTCGGGCGGCGCCGGCCGTCTGATCGCGGAGTGGATCGCGGGCGGCGAGGCGCCCCTCGACCTGTGGGACGTCGACATCCGGCGCTTCGCGTCCTTTCACGCCAATCGGCGGCATCTCGCGGATCGCACGGTCGAGTCGCTGGGCCTGCACTACGCGATGCGCTGGCCGCGCGAAGAGCTCTCGACCGTACGCCCGCTGCGCCGCTCGCCGCTCTTCGACCGGCTGAAGGCGAAGGGCGCGGCGTTCGGGACCAAGCTCAACTGGGAGCGCGCGAACTACTTCCTGCCGCGCGGGGCCGAGGTGCCGCCGTACACGCTCGGCACGCCGGGGTGGTTGCCGTACGTGCTCGAGGAGCAGCGCGCCTGCCGCGAGGACGTCGTCGTCTTCGACCAC
>JBGAIS010000176.1:0-6979 GCA_044225355.1 Casimicrobiaceae bacterium
CCCGCGCAGCTCGCCTCGAGCACCGCGGCGGTCTTGGCGCCCTCGCGGGCGCGGGAGGCGCCGAGGTCGGCGAGCGCCGCGTCGACCAGGTCCATCGCGCGGCGCGCGAGCTCGGCGGGCGGCACCGAAGGCTCGGCGAGGACGCCCGGCCAGCGCAGGATCTCGTGCACCGACAAGGCCGTCGCGCCCGGGACGATCCGCGTCACTTCCGCCGCCGCAGCGGCAAGATGGCGCACCTGGGCCTCGTCCACGGCGTGGCCCGCGACCGCCTGCGCCGTGCGGTTGAGCGATATGCGGCACTCGACCTTGCCGCGCCGGAGCGCGGCCGCGAGCGTCTCGCGGAGCTGGGGCTCGATGGCGCGCAGCTCGTCGGGCAGCCGGAGGGAGACGTCCAGGTAGCGGTGGTTGACGGAGCGGAGCTCGCAGGAAAGCGAAACGCCCGGCAACTCGGCGGCTGACGCCGCAAAGCCGGTCATGCTGAGGATCATGGGGGAATTCCGGACTCTTCCGGCTTTTCGCAAGCGAAGGAGCGGGTAAACCGTGTCCGAGACACGCGTTTCCTTTACTTTGGCCGCCGGGTTGCCGAGAATGTATGCGTTATCGGGCGCCCGCGCAAGCGCCGGCCGGGGCGGCTGGCATGCGATTTGCGGCGTCGGGACAAGGGGGACCCGCGCCGTGGCCGTCCCCGCGTCCATCCTCGCGCTCACTCTCGTTCATGCCCGTCACCAACCAGGCCCTAGCCGGCGGCTACCAGCTCCTGAACTACCGGATCGACCGGCAGATCAGCCGCGGCGGCTTTTCCATCGTCTATCGCGCGTTCGACGAGGAGAGCGGGCCGGTCGCCATCAAGGAATACCTGCCCTCGTCGCTCGTGCTGCGCACCGAGGGCGATATCGTGCGCGCGAGCTCCGCCGAGAACCTCACCTCGTTCCGGTACGGGATGAAGTGCTTCTTCGAGGAAGGCCGGGCGCTCGCCAAGATCAACCACCCGAACGTCGTTCGCGTGCTGAATTTCTTCCGCGCGAACGAGACGGTGTACATGGTCATGCGCTACGAGCGCGGGCGCACGCTGCAGCAGCAGATCCAGATGCGCCAGGACCAGATGTCCGAGCGCCTCGTGCGGCACGTGTTCATGCACCTCCTGAACGGCCTGCGCGAGGTGCACACGCACAAGCTCCTGCATCTCGACATCAAGCCGGCCAACATCTACCTGCGTACCGACGGCAGCCCCGTGCTGCTCGACTTCGGCGCCGCGCGGCAGACGCTCACGAGCGCCCGGCCGAAGCTCGCGCCGATGTACACGCCGGGCTTCGCGGCGCCCGAGCAGTATCGCGAGCCCGACCGCCTCGGCCCGTGGACGGACGTGTACGGCGTCGGCGCGTCGATGTTCGCGTGCCTCGCCGCGTTCGCGCCGCAGGCCGCCGACGCGCGCCTGTCCGAGGACCACCTCGTGTCCGCGAAGAAGATCTGGGCGGGCCAGTATTCGGACAACATCCTGGAGGTGATCGACTGGTGCCTGCGCCTCGATCCCCTCGAGCGGCCGCAGAGCGTCTTCGCCCTCCAGAAGGCGATCCGCGACATACCGCAAACCAAGCGCAAGCTCACGTTCTTCGGCAGTCTCAAGAAGATGCTGTTCTCGGAACTCGGCGCCTGAAGCGCGCTCCGTTCACGTAAACTCGCGTTATGCGCTTCACGATTTTCCAGGAGTCGCGCAAGGGCTCGCGCAAGGTCAACCAGGACCGCATCGCGTACACCTTCAGCCGCGACGCGCTCTTGCTCGTCGTCGCCGACGGCATGGGCGGGCACGCCGGAGGCGAGATTGCCGCGCAGATCGCGGTGCGTCTTTTCATCGAGCGCTTCCAGCAGGAAGCCAAGCCCATCCTCAAGAACCCGCTCAAGTTCCTGCAGGACACGATGGTCCGCGCGCACGCGGCGCTGGGCTCGTACGCCAACCAGTTCTCGATGCTCGAGACGCCCCGAACGACGTGCGTCGCGTGCCTCGTGCAGGCGGGCCACGCGTACTGGGGGCACGTCGGCGACTCGCGCCTTTACCTCTTTCGCCAGGGCGGGCTCATCGGGTCGACCAAGGACCACTCGAAAGTGCAGTACCTCGTCGACCAGGGCATCATCGGCGCCGACGAGATCGTCGCGCATCCCGATCGCAACAAGATCTTCAGCTGCCTGGGCGGCCTCGTCGACCCCGTGATCGACCTGTCGCGGCGCACCCCGCTTCGCAACGGCGACGTGATCGTGATGTGCACCGACGGCCTGTGGAGCGTGATGGACCAGCGCGAGATCGCGACCTGGCTCACGTCCACGCCGATCCTCACCGCCGCGCCGCAGATGATGCGCGAGGGCGAGAAGCGCGGCGGCACCGAGGGCGACAACCTGTCCGCCATCGTCGTGCGCTGGGGCCCCGAGACCCTCACCGACGAGCAGACCACGACCATCACCGAAGCGATGGGCCTCGGCGAGTTCCAGACGGAGATCGACCGCACCCTGACGCTGACCGATCGCAAGGGCGCGCAGCGCGACCTCACGGACGACGAGATTGAGCACGCGATCGAGGAGATCCAGTCCACGATCCAGAAATATCGCCGGTGAAGCTCGCTGTCATGCGCCAGCTCATCATCGACACCGAGACCACCGGGCTCGATCCCAAGTCGGGACATCGCATCATCGAGTTCGCGGCGCTCGAGCTCGTCGATCGCAGACCGACGGGGCGCTCGATGCACTTCCACTTCAATCCGGAGCGCGAGATCGACTTCGCGGCGACGGAGGTGCACGGCAAGACGTGGGAGGACCTGAAGGACCGGCCTCCCTTTCGCGAGCACGCGGCGGAGATCGTCGATTTCCTCCGCGGGGCCGAGTGGATCATCCACAACGCGCCGTTCGACGTCGCGTTCATCGAGGTCGAGCTCACGCGCGAGAGCTTCCCGGGATGCGCGGGCTTGCATGCGGGCGTGATCGACACGCTGACGATGGCGCGCGATGCGTTTCCCGGCAAGCGCAACAACCTGGATGCGCTGTGCGAGCGCTTCGGCGTGAGCCACGCGCATCGCACGCTCCACGGCGCCCTGCTCGACGCGCAGCTCCTCGCCGAGGTCTACCTCGCGATGACGCGCGGGCAGGAGTCGCTCACGATCGACATCGGGGCCGTGCCCGCCATCGCCTCCATCGACGTCTCGTCGGGCGCGGCGCGCGGGGCGCTGCTCGTGATCCTGCCCACGCCCGAGGAGCTCGCTGCGCACGAGGCCTACTTGGCGGCGCTGGACCGCGACTCGAAGGGGCGCTGCGTGTGGCTTCGCGCGGCGTAGCCTCGCGTGTCACGATGGCGTAACGCTCCGCCGCCACACTGATGGATTCGCAGACCAAGGCTTCGTACGTTCCCGGCTTCCGCATGGCCGCCGCCGGTTTCGCCCCCTCCGTCGTGTCGCCCCCTGCCGTCGCGCCCATCAACCGCGAGCTGGCGCTGATCGAGTTCCAGCGGCGCGTCCTCGCGCTCGCCGAGGAGCCCGGCGTCCCGCTCCTCGAGCGGCTGCGCTTCCTGTGCATCGTCGGCAGCAACCTGGACGAGTATTTCGAGATCCGCATGGCCGGCGTCAAGGAGCAGGTGCGCGCGAAGGTGCCGCCGCCGGGCATGACGCTGCAGGAGCTGCGCGACATGTCGGTGCGCATGGGCGACGAGGCGCGCGAGCTCATGGCGCGCCAGTACCGCGTGCTGAACCAGCAGGTGCTGCCGGCGCTCGCCGATGCGGGCGTGCGGCTCGTACGCCGCACGGAGTTCACGCGCAAGGAGCGGGAGTGGGCGGCGCGGTTCTTCGCGCAGGAAGTGCGGCCGCTGCTGACGCCCATCGGGCTCGATCCCGCTCATCCGTTCCCGCAGGTCGTCAACAAGAGCCTCAACTTCGTCGTCGAGCTGTCGGGCCCCGATGCGTTCGGGCGCGACTCGGGCATTGCCATCGTCAAGGCGCCTCGCGTGCTGCCGCGGGTGATCAAGATGCCGGCCGCTGTCGCGGGCCACGACAACGCGTTCGTGATGCTTTCGTCGGTCCTGCACGCGCACCTGTCCGAGCTCTTCCCCGGCCGCAAGGTCGAGGGCTATTCGCAGTTCCGCGTGACGCGCGATGCCGACCTGTGGATCGACGAGGAGGAGGTCAAGAATCTCCGCCAGGCGCTGCAGGGCGAGCTCACGCAGCGCCAGTTCGGCTCGGCCGTGCGGCTCGAGGTGGCGGCGGAGTGTCCGGCGCCGCTCGCGCAGTTCCTGCTCGGCCAGTTCGGCTTGTCGGAAGGCGACCTCTATCGCTGCGACGGCCCGGTGAACATCGCGCGGCTGTCCTCGCTCATCGACCAGGTCGACATCGACGCGCTCAAGTACGAGACGTTCGTGCCGGGCCTGCCGCAGCGCCTCGACGACGACCAGGACATCCTCGCCGCGATCCGCGCCAACGACATCCAGCTCCATCATCCGTACCAGTCGTTCGAGCCCGTCGTGGAGTTGATCAGGAGCGCCGCCGACGACGAGAGCGTGGTGGCGATCAAGCAGACGGTCTATCGCACGGGCGTGAGCTCCGTGCTGATGGAGGCGCTCATCGAGGCGGCGCGGCGCGGCAAGGAGGTCACCGTCGTCGTCGAGCTGATGGCGCGCTTCGACGAGGAAGCGAACATCAACTGGGCGGAGCGGCTGGAGCGCGCCGGCGCGCAGGTCGTGTACGGCGTGTTCGGGCTCAAGACGCACGCGAAGCTCGCGCTCGTCATCCGGCGCGAGCAGGACCGCCGCGGCAAGTCGCGGCTCGTCCCGTACGCGCATCGCGGCACCGGCAACTACCACCCGAGAACGACCAGCATCTACACCGACTTCGGTCTCCTCACGGCCGACGCGGACATCTGTGCCGACGTGAACGAGGTGTTCCTGCACATCACGAGCCTCGCGCGCGCGAGCCGCCTGAAGCGCCTGCTGCTGGCGCCGTTCACGATGCACCGCCGCGTGCTCGACATGATCCGGCGCGAGATTCGCAATGCGCGCGACGGCAAGCCCGCGCGCATCATCGCCAAGATGAACGCGCTGGTGGAGGAGGGCGTGATCCGCGCGCTGTACGCCGCGTCGTCGGCCGGCGTGTCGATCGACCTCATCGTGCGCGGCGCATGCTCGCTGCGGCCGGGCGTGGCGGGTGTGTCGGACAACATCCGCGTGCGCTCGGTGCTGGGACGCTTCCTCGAGCATCATCGCGTGTGGTACTTCGAGAACGGCGGGACGCCCGACGTGTGGCTCGCTTCGGCGGACTGGATGGGACGCAACATGTTCCGACGCATCGAAGTGGCCTTCCCGGTGCGCGATCCGGCGCTTCGCAAGCGCGTCGTCGACGAGGGGCTCAAGGCCTATCTGGCCGACAACCGCGATGCGTGGCAGCTGCATGCGGATGGCCACTGGACGCGCGTCAAGCCGCGCGGTCGCACCAAGGCCCGTTCTGCGCAGGCCGATCTCCTCGCGCGCATGCGCGCCCCCGACGAGCAGGGATAAAACGCATGGATCTCATCCTGTGGCGCCATTGTGAAGCGGAGCCGGGCGAGCCCGATCTCGGAAGGCGGCTCACCGGCAAGGGCGTGAAGCAGGCAGAGCGCATGGCGGCGTGGCTCGACTCGCACCTTCCCGACACCTGCAGGATCCTCGTGTCGCCCGCCGATCGCACGGTGCAGACGGCGCAGGCGCTCAATCGCAAGTTCAGGACCGTCGCGGAGCTGGGGCCGGGCGCCTCGGTGGCGGCGGTGCTCGCGGCCGCCAACTGGCCCGAGGCGCGCGAGCCCGTGCTGGTGGTCGGACACCAGCCCACGCTCGGGATGGTCGCGTCCTTCCTGCTGTCGGGCGAGGAGGCCTACTGGTCCGTGCGCAAGGGCGCGGTCTGGTGGCTGTCGAATCGCGCGAAGGAGGACGGCGCCGCGGTCGTCCTCAAGGCCGTGCAGTCGCCCGAGTTCATCTAGCGCGCTTGCGCCGGAAATGGTGCCAGGCCTGTAATGGGGTCTGACCCCATTTCGCGGTGTTGTAAATCAACGACTTGCAATGGGGTCTGACCCCATTTCCGGTAGCGTCGGGTCACTGCTTCCACTTGTAGCCGAGCTCGGCCCATTCCTGGCGCTCGACGTCGACGAGGCGCTCGGTCAGCGGATGCGCCTTCAGCCATCGCTTCGAGAGCGCGAAGCGGATCTGCTTGCCCACGTGGAGCGTGATGCGGGGCGTGTCGATGGCCCGTCGCGCGTGGTGGAACAGGACGGCGAAGCGCAGCGCCAGAAGCTGCGCCGCGAAGTCGTGATCCGACAGGATCGGCGCCATCTTGGAGAGGCCGCCGCGACAGCCCATGACGAGCAGCGCCATGTGCCGCTGCTCCTGCGCGGAGAAGCCCGGCATGTCGGCATTCTCGAGGATGTACGCGCCGTGCTTGTGAAAGCCGATGTGCGACACGGAGAAGCCCACCTCGTGCAGCAGTGCGGCCCACTCGAGGTGCTGCGCCGCCTCGGGCGTCGGCTCCGGCGACGCGGCGAGGTAGAGCGCCCTCGCCATTTGCGCGACACGCTTCGCGTGCGGACGATCGACGTGATAGCGCTCGGAGAGGCTCTCGACCGTGGCGTCACGGCTGTCGCGCTTGACGGTGCGGCCGAGGAGGTCGTACAGCACGCCGAGGCGCAGCGCGCCGCCCACGGGATTGATGCGCTCGACACGAAGCTCGGAGATGGCGGCGGCCATGATCGCGAACCCGCCCGCGAGCACCGGCGCGCGCTCGGGCTTGACACCCTCGATCGCGAGCCTCGACACGCGTCCCGCGCCGATCATCCGCTTGCGCAGCCGCGCGAGCCCGTCCGGCGTGATGCCTCCCGACGACAGCCCGTTGCCCTCGAGGATGGCGGCGAGCGCGAGCGCGGTCCCGGACGACGCGAACGCCTCGCGCCAGTGGTCGGGCCCGAACTCGCTCGCGATGGCCTCGAT
>JBGAIS010000177.1:0-9162 GCA_044225355.1 Casimicrobiaceae bacterium
TACATCGAGAAGGACAGCTCGATCAACGAGCACATCGAGCAGATGCGCCTGTCCGCGACCAAGGCGATCCTCGAGCGCCCGGACTGCGTGATCGTGGCCACGGTGTCGGCCATCTACGGCATCGGCGATCCCACCGAGTACCACAGCATGATCCTGCACGTGAAGCAGGGCGACCGCATCTCGCAGCGCGACGTCATCAAGCGCCTGACCGAGATGCAGTACACGCGCAACGACGCCGACTTCCGCCGCGGGACGTTCCGCGTGCGCGGCGACGTGCTCGACATCTTTCCCGCGGAGAACGCCGAGAACGCGATCCGCGTCTCGCTCTTCGACGACGAGGTCGAGTCGCTGCAGCTCTTCGACCCGCTCACCGGGCACCTCAAGCAGAAGCTCGCGCGCTACACGGTGTTCCCGTCGTCGCACTACGTCACGGGCCGGCAGAAGGTGCTCTCGGCCATCGACCAGATCAAGGTCGAGCTGGCGACGCAGAAGGAGTTCTTCGCGGGCCAGATGAAGCTCATCGAGGCGCAGCGCATCGAGCAGCGCACGCGCTTCGACCTCGAGATGATGGCAGAGATCGGCTACTGCAAGGGCATCGAGAACTACTCGCGCTATCTGTCGGGTCGCAAGGCCGGCGAGCCGCCGCCGACGCTCATCGACTATCTTCCGCCGAACGCGCTCATGTTCGTCGACGAGTCGCACGTCACCATCCCGCAGGTGGGCGGCATGTACAAGGGCGACCGCGCGCGGAAGGAGAATCTCGTCGACTACGGCTTCCGCCTGCCGTCCGCGCTCGACAACCGGCCGCTCCGCTTCGACGAGTTCGAGCGCCTGCTTCCGCAGGCGGTCTTCGTCTCGGCCACGCCCGCCGAGTACGAGAAGAAGCACGCGGGGCAGGTCGTCGAGCAGCTCGTGCGGCCCACGGGGCTCGTCGACCCGGTGCTGTCGATTCGCCCCGCGGCCACCCAGGTGGACGACCTCCTGTCCGAGATCCACGCGCGCGTCGGCCGCAACGAGCGGGTGCTGGTGACGACGCTCACCAAGCGCATGGCCGAGGATCTCACCGACTACCTCGCCGAGAACGGCGTGAAGGTGCGCTACCTGCACAGCGACATCGACACGGTCGAGCGCGTCGAGATCATCCGCGACCTGCGCTTGGGCGAGTTCGACGTGCTCGTCGGCATCAACCTCCTGCGCGAGGGGCTCGACATTCCCGAGGTGTCGCTGGTCGCGATCCTCGACGCCGACAAGGAGGGCTTCCTGCGCGCGGAGCGCTCGCTCATCCAGACGATCGGTCGCGCTGCGCGACACCTCAACGGCATGGCGATCCTCTACGCCGACCGCGTCACCGACTCGATGAAGGCGGCGATCGACGAGACCGAGCGCCGCCGCGCGAAGCAACTCGCTCACAACCAGGCGATGGGCATCACGCCGGTGGGCGTGCAGAAGCGCATCAAGGACATCATCGAGGGCGTGTACGACGCCGACGAGGCGCGCAAGGAGCAGCGCGCGGCGCAGGCCAAGGCGCGCTACGACGCCATGCCCGAGAAGGACCTCGAGCGCGAGCTGAAGCAGCTTGAGAAGCAGATGCAGGACGCCGCGCGCAACCTCGAGTTCGAGAAGGCGGCCGAGCTTCGCGATCGCCTCTTCGACCTGCGCCAGAAGATGTTCGGCGTGGCGCTGCCCGTGGAGACCTGGAGCCGGACGCCTTCGATGCTGCATCGCAGCGCGAGTCGCTATACTATGGCCCGTGCCGGCGAATGAGCCGGATTTGCTGCGGAGCAACAGCATGAAGCTCAAGGACAAGGTCGCCATCGTCACCGGCGGCGCCGGCGGTCTCGGCAAGGCGATCGCCCGGCGCTACGCGGCCGAGGGCGCGAAGGTGGTCATCGCCGACCTCGACGCATCGAAGGCGGAGGCGACGGCCCGCGAGATGGGCCCGGGCAAGGCCATCGGCATCGCGATGGACGTGACGAACGAGCACGCCGTGAACGAAGGCGTCGCCGCCACCGTGGCGACGTTCGGAGCGGTCGACATCCTCGTCAGCAACGCCGGCATCCAGATCGTCCATCCGCTCGAGGAGTTCACGCTCGCGGAATGGCGCCGCATGCTCGCCATCCATCTCGACGGCGCGTTCCTCACCACCAAGGCGTGCCTGCCGCACATGTATCGCGCAGGCCGCGGCGGCAGCCTCATCTACATGGGCAGCGTGCACTCGAAGGAAGCGTCGCAGCTCAAGGCGCCGTACGTCACCGCCAAGCACGGGTTGATCGGGCTCGCCAAGGTGATGGCGAAGGAAGGGGCCAAGCACGGCGTGCGCGCCAACGTCATCTGCCCGGGATTCGTCCGCACGCCCCTCGTGGACAAGCAGATTCCCGAGCAGGCGGCGCAGTTCAACATCTCCGAGGACGACGTGATCCGCAAGATCATGCTGAAGGACACCGTGGACGGCGAGTTCACGTCGCTGGAGGAGATTGCCGAGGTCGCGCTCTTCTTCGCATCGTTCCCGGGCAACGCGCTCACCGGGCAGTCGCTCATCGCGAGCCACGGCTGGCGCATGGAGTAAGGCAGCCGAGAGCGGTCGCGCCGCAAGCGTCGCGGGGATCTCGCCCGGTCCAGGTGCGGGACGGCGAGCCCGCGGGCGGTACGCGCGCATCGCTACCGACTCGAATGCCGCGACGAAGTCGCGAGGCCTTCTAACCGAGCTCGCGCGCCAGCAGGCGATGGAAGTGGTGCACGCCGCGCTCGTGCAAGGGCGAGTAGCGTCCGCCCCGATAGAGCCGCGCGCGAACGCCGCGCTGGACCGCGTGAACGATCGCCTCGTCCTCCGCCTCGACGCGGTCGAGCGCGCCCCCCGCGCCTTCGGCGAGCTTCGACGCGTCGGCGACGTAGCTCCGGAACCGCACGCGTGCGCGACGGCGACTGCGGAAGCACGAGGTTCAACGACAGTCCCCAGGGATAGAAGTTGAGCATGAGGTTGGGAAAGATCCACCAGTAATAGGCCGCGATTCGTCCGCGTCGCGCGAGCGGGTCCGGGCTGTGCGCGGACGCCGCCTCGCCGGCGTCGAAGGCGGCTTCCCCGGGGCGCGCGACGGCGCTCTGCAGGCTCGACCACGCGAAGAGCTCCGTGCCATAGGTGTCGCGGTCGACGACGGCGTCGAGCGCGGGATGGACGTAAGGAATATGGAAGCCCTCGAGATAATTCTCGACGTACCAGGCCCAGTGTGTGGCGACGCCGTGGTCGCGGTCGCGCGACGGGTCGTGGCGATAGCCGCGCGCGGCGAGCCCCGGCGTGCGGCGCGCGACGTCGTCCATCACGGAATCGAAGGGCGCCGCCGGGTCGAGCGACGCAAAGGCGTGTCCGTGCCAGTCGCGCGATGCGACGATGGGAAGGTCGTCGGACGCGCCGGGAAAGTCGCGCGCGCCTTCGAACCCGGGCATGAACGTCATCTTGCCGGTCAGGTCGAATCGTCGCGAGTGATAGCGGCAGCGGATGTCCCGCGCGCGGCACGGCGCGTCCACCAGGATGTTCGCGCGATGCGTGCAGACGTTGGAGAGGCAGCGCAGCGTCGAGTCGCGGTCGCGCGCGAGGAGGAGCGGCTCGTCGATGAGGCCCGGCAGCAGCACGCGGGGCGAGAGCGTGCCGGGAGCCGCGACGTCGGCCGCGTCCCCCAGCCACTGCCACGATCGCGCGAACACCCGCTCGCGCGTCGCGACGTAGGCCGCGTCGCTCGTGTAGTACGCAGGATCGAGCGTGCGGGCGCGGGCGATGTCGGGGTCGATCGGTTGCACGGGCGCATCATAGCCTCGCCTGCGCGCTGTGATGTAATGCCGCGATGAGGCGCGCCCGCATGGTCACGATTGCGCTCGCGGCGTCGCTTGCCGGATGCGCGACGCCGCCGCCCGAGCCGTCGCTCGCGACGCTGCCGCCGGCGCCGCTGCCCGCGCCCGTCGCCGCGTGTCCCGCGTGCCTCGACCAGGGTCTCGAGATTGCGCGCCTTCGACAGGAGCTCGCGGCGCGCGAGGCCCAAATCCTCGACCTGCGGGCGAGCCAGCGCGACCAGGCGAAGGTCATCCAGGAATCGACGCGCGAGGCCACGCGGGCCAAGGCGCGCGCGCGGAGGCTCGGCACGCAGGCCGACGCCGCGTCGTACCTCGCCGAAGTGGAGGTCGCGCTGGGCGCGCTCAAGGCGTCGCTCGGCACCGCGCGTCCGCCGCTTCTCCCGCTCGCCGAGTCGCTCGTCGAAGGCGCGTCCGCGCCGTTCGCGCAGGGCGACTACGCGGAGGCGATGAATCGCGCGGCGCAGGCCGAGCAGGTCATCGCCATCGTCGCGGATCTTCGCGCCGCGCCGACCGGCCGCGCGCCTGCGCCCGAGGTGCTGCTGCAGCTCGCGATTCCGCTGCGACTCGCCTCCGACGCGCGCCTGCGCCGCGAGCCGCGACCGGCGTCGAATACCGTCGCGATGGTCGCGAAAGGAACCCCGATCGTCGCGAGCGCGTACCGGGGCAGCTGGATGCGCGTCGCCACCGAAGACGGTCGCATCGGCTGGGTCGGGCAATCGTCGCTCGCCGCCCGCTGACCTCGCCCAGGAAGTAGGGTCAGAGTCGACTTAATCGGGTCGACAGCGACTCGAGGGGCATTGCGAAAAAAGTCGACTCGACCCTACTTTAAGTTGAGTCGACCCTGACCTTCTTCGATCGCTTACATGGCGCTTTGGACGCGGTTGCCGCCGCTTCGACGCGCTTC
This sequence comes from Casimicrobiaceae bacterium, assembly GCA_044225355.1. Classification (GTDB taxonomy): domain Bacteria; phylum Pseudomonadota; class Gammaproteobacteria; order Burkholderiales; family Casimicrobiaceae; genus VBCG01. The sequence goes on from JBGAIS010000177.1 coordinate 4,748, forward strand.
GTGCAGGGCGTGATCGGCGCGGAAAAGGACGCTCGCGGCGTCGGCATCGCCGTCGCGGCTTTGCGCTATCCCCAGGCTCACGGTGGTGACGATGGCGTGCTTCGCGTCGCCGAAGTCGGGCGCCTCCACGAGCGTCCGCACGTGCTCGGCTACGTCCATCACGGCGTCGAACGGAAGGCCGTCGACGATCGCTTGGCGGGAACCGCTCGCCGGCGTAGCGGCCCACGATGCCCGGCGGCGGCACCGATTGCCGGAGCAGTGCCGCGACCTTGACCAGCACGTCGTCGCCCTCGGGAAGCCCGTAATCGGCATTGATGGCCTCGAGGATTGTCGATGGCGACCATCACGAGCGCGAAGGGCGCGCGCCTCGAGGCGGAAGCGCTCGACGCGCGCGGCGAGCGCCTCGTCCATCACCTTGCGATTGGCGAGGCCCGTGAGGCTGTCGGTCGTGGCGAGCCTCGTGAGCTCCGCGTTCGACGCGCGCAACGCTTCGTTCGCCGACTCGACGTCCGCGTGGCTCGCGCGCAGGCGGTCGGTCATGGCGTCGAAGGCGCGCGACAGCTGGCCGATCTCGTCCTTCGCGCTGTCGTGGAGCGTCACGGAGAGATCGCCGCGCGCGACGCGCTGCGCGGCGGCGCGCATCTCGACGAGCGGCGTGGCGATCGAGCGCCCCATCCAGTACGCCACGGCCGCGACGAGCGCCGAGGCCCGCCGCGAGCGCGACGTACGCCTTGACGTGATCGAGCCACGCGCCGAAGACCTCCGCCAGCTTCGCGCTGCGCGATGACGACCACCGGCAGCGCCGTGGGCGCCGCGACGCCGAGCATCGCGCGTCCGCGCCCGTCGTCGAACTCGACCGGCATGCCGGCTTGCCCGCGCAGGCGGGTGACGGTGTCCGGGTCCATCGATCCCCGCACGTCGACCGCGCGCGGAGACGCCGCGAGCAGCGCCGTCGAGCGCGAGCACCAGCACCTCCGCGGGCGTGCCCGACACCGTATCGGCGAGGCGCGGCTCGACGGCGCGCAGGTCGACGAGCGCGAAGACCGCGCCCACGACCTCGTTGCGCAAGGAGAGCACCGGCACGGACAGTCCCAGCGTGCTCGTGCCGCGCGCCTCGTCGAAGCGAGGGGGCGACGTCACCGATCCGTTGGCTTGCAGGACGCCTTGCGCCGCGATGGCCGCCGGCGCGCGCGACGGCTCGCTCGTGCTCGTTGCGACGGGGTTGCCCGTGCCGTCGTACAGCACGAGCTCGAGCACCGCGCCGAGGCGCCTTGCACCGACGCGCGAGGTAGAGCGCGAGATCGGCCGCGCCGACGCGCGGCGCGCTCCCGCGTGCGGGCGCGGGGTCGAGGCCGTCGGCCAGCGTGTACGCCGTGGCGACGGCGCGGACGTCGTGGGCCCGCTCGCGCGTCCACAGCGCGAGCTCTGCGGAGGCATCGCGCGCGAGCGCGCGAAGCTCCTGGTCGACGCTGCGGTTGATGACCTCCTGGTACCCCACGAACGACATGAGGCCCAGCCCGACGGTCGGGATGAGCGTCGCCAGGATCGCGAACGCGAGGAGGTTGCTGCGCAGGCTTCTCACGGGAACCGGGCGGGGCCGCGTCGGGGCGCCGATCCTATCACCGGCGCGCGGGGTCGCCCGGCTACGCGCAGAGGCGTCCCAGGGCCTGCGTGATCGAGTCCAGCCCGTCGATGCCCGTGCTCTGCGCGACATAAGCATCGGGGCGCACGAGGTACAGGTGGCCCGCGTCGTACGAATCGTTCGGCGCCGCCGCGGCGCTTTGCGCGAGGCCTTCGAGCGCGACGGGCAGCGTGGGCGCCGCGACCCCGACGGCGAGCACCACGAAGCGACCGCCGCGAAGCGCCTCGTGCAGGCGCGAGCCGTCCGCCAGCGGCACGTCGGGCGCGCGCTCGCCGGGAGCGGGCCGGCGCGCGTGACCGTGCGCGACGATCGTAAGCGGGCTGTCGGCGTAGTGGAGGTCGACCTCCGTCAGCTGGTCCACGATCTTCTGCTGGACGACGTGCAGGTGGCCGAGCGTCTCGGCCGCGAGGTCGCGCAGGCCGCGAAGGAGCGGGTTGTGCGTGATGCCGATCTCGGTCAGCCGCGCGGCGTTGTGCAGGACCTGCGTGCCGATGGCGCTGCGCTCCGGCGAGTAGCTGTCGAGGAGCGAGGGCCTTGCGGGTCCGTTCACCACGAGCGCGAGCTTCCACGCGAGGTTTACGGCATCGTGCATGCCGGTGTTCATGCCCTGGCCGCCGGCCGGGCTGTGGATGTGCGCCGCGTCGCCCGCGAGGAACACGCGGCCGTGGCTGTAGTCGCGAACCTTGCGCTCGTTGATGCGGAACCCCGACACCCAGACGGGGTCGTGCGCCTTGAGGCCGGGAGGACCGCGCGTGTCGAGGAGCGCCTGGAGCTGGGGCAGCGTCGGCGAGGCCGGCGGCCCGGCAATGGATGCGCCGACGTCGGCGATGATGCGAAAGCGATTGCCGACGATTGGGAAGAGGGCGAGGACGCCGGCGTCCGTCCAGCAGATGTCGATCTCGTCGTGGGCGAGCTTGCCGTCGATGCGCACGTCGCCCAGGACCCAGTCGCTCGGCATGGTGGTGCCCTCGAACGACGCCCCGATGCCGTCGCGCACCACGCTGTGGGCGCCGTCGCAGCCGGCGAGCCAGGGAACGCGCACGCGCTCTTCGCGGCCCGACTTGTTGAGAACAGCATCGACGCCACCCTCGTCCTGCTCGAAGGACACGAGCTCGGTCTCGCGCTCGACGGTTACGCCGAGCGTCGCAAGTTGCCCTTCCAGCACACGCTCGGTCTCGCTTTGCGGGATGAGGAGGGCGTAGCGGTAGGGGCTGCGGGCGAGGTCGAAATGGACCTGCAGGAGCTCCTTCCCGTTGGCGTGCATGCGCGTGCCGTGGCCCTCGATACCGGCCGCGATGAACTCGCCGGCGCAGCCCTGGATGTCGAGGAGCTCGAGCGTACGCGGCCATATGACGAGCGCCTTCGACTTGTCGGTGCGACCGCCGTTCCTGTCGACGATGCGCACCGGGACGCCGCGGCGCGCGAGCGACATCGCCAGCGTGAGCCCCACCGGACCTGCTCCCGTCACGAGGACCATTGCCTCTCCTTTCGATGCCTTGGAGGGGGCAAAGTACACGACTTGTGCCTGGACGGCGACCGTCTGTCGTCCACATGGCCGGCCTGGTATCCAATTTGCATGGCTCGCGGTCATGGACAAGGCACCCCTTACGCTCGAGTTGATGCCGGTGGATCCCGCCCCGGCCGCGGAGCCCGCGACGGCGCCCGCGGAGGTGCCGGCGGCGCACGCCACCACCGAGGCTTCCCTCGACGCGATCGAGATCGTTCCGATCGACGCCGCACGGCCGAAGTCCGACCCTTATGCCGTGCAGGCGTCCCTCGAGTACGCCCGCGGCCACATCGACGGCCCGCTGTGGGACCGGGCGCTCGCGCAGGCCAACGGCGACACGACGGCCGCGGCAGCCATCTACGTCCGCGCGCGCGGCACCGCGTTGCGGCTCTTCGACCGCGGGCGCCGCGCCGACCGTGCGGCGGCGCTCAAGGCTCCCGTCGAGGACGACAACTGGAAGGCGCCGGTCGAGATGAGCTTCTGGCGCAAGCATCGATACGCGATTGCCGGCGGCGCCGCGATCGTCGTCGTGGGCATCGCGTCGGCGCTGTGGCTCATGGCGGGACGCGACGACGACAACGTCGTGGCGAGAGTGGTCACGAGGCCGCGAGCGCCCGCGCCGGTGGCCCCGGCCCCCGCGGTCGTTGCGGAAGCGCCCAAGGCCGAGAAGCCCACGACCGATTTCCTGAAGAAGGTGCAGGACCTTCGCGACGCGGGCAACTGGAACGTGCTCGTGCTCTACGCCGTCGAATGGACGCGCAAGGAGCCCGGCAGCGCGGCGGCGTGGGATCACCTGCGCGACGGCTACCAGCACCTGCGCCAGTACGAGGATGCTCGCGCCGCGGGAGCGAAGGCCGCGCAGCTCGCGCCGGACGACGCTCGGCTTTGGCGCAAGCTCGCCGACGTCAACCTCGACCTCGACGATCCGGCGGGGGCCCTCGCGGCCTTCGAGCAGGCGGTGGCGCGCAACGGTCAGGACGTCGAGAGCTTCAACCAGATCGCGCTTCTCGAGGCGCGGCTCGGGCGCGTCGCGGAGTCGAAGGCGGCGTTCGAACGCGCCGCGGCGGCGAGCCCGGGCGACACCGTCACGGCTTGCCTTCGCGCCGCCGTTGCGCAGATGCCGCCCGGCCGCGATGCCTACACCGTCGCGCAGCAGATCCGGGGCATCGACGCCCGCTGCCACGGGCGGACGCTGGTGTCGTCGAAGTAGTCGGCACCGGTCCGTCGTCGGCCCGGCCGTCGACCGACCCCCGAAATGGGATCAGA
>JBGAIS010000178.1:0-7321 GCA_044225355.1 Casimicrobiaceae bacterium
GTCCGCGTGCACGACGTGCGCGAGACCGTGGACGCGATCAAGGTCTGGCGCGCCATCGGGGGCGCGGCGGCGTGATGCTCGCGAGCGTATCCCGCGCGGCGTGGCCGTTGGGGCGCAGACCCCCGCATCCCGCGTTACCGCAGGCATAATTCGGCCCCATGCAACGCAAATACTTCGGCACCGACGGCATTCGCGGGCGCGTGGGCGTGCCGCCCATCACGCCCGATCTCGTGATGAAGCTCGGCTGGGCCGCGGGGCGCACGCTCGCCACCGCGGACACGGCACGCCGCGGCGACCGTCCCGGCGTGCTCATCGGGAAGGACACGCGGATCTCGGGCTACCTCATGGAAGCCGCGCTCGAGGCGGGGCTCTCGGCGGCGGGGGTCGACGTCTACCTGTGCGGGCCGCTGCCCACCGCGGGCATCGCCTATCTCACGCGCGCGCTGCGGCTGTCGGCGGGCATCGTGATCAGCGCGTCGCACAACGCGTTCGACGACAACGGGATGAAGTTCTTCTCCGCCGCCGGCGCCAAGCTTCCGGACGACGTCGAGCTCGCGATCGAGGCGCGCATGGAGGAGCCGCTCGCCTGCGTGTCGTCCTCGGAGCTCGGCAAGGCGCGCCGCGTCGACGACGCCGCGGGCCGCTACGTGGAGTTCTGCAAGAACACGTTTCCCTCCGAGCTCGACCTCCACGGCACGCGCATCGTGGTCGACTGCGCGAACGGCGCCGCGTATCACGTGGCGCCGCCCGTGTTCCACGAGCTTGGCGCCGACGTCGTCGAGGTGGCGAGCCAGCCCGACGGCTTCAACATCAACGCGGGCAGCGGCGCCACGCATCCGTCGTTCCTGGCGGAGCAGGTGGTGCGCCACAAGGCCGACTACGGCATCGCGCTCGACGGCGACGCCGACCGCATCATCATGGCCGATGCGCAGGGCACGCTGTACGACGGCGACCAGCTCCTGTACGTCATCGCGGCGGACTACCAGCGCCGGCGCGTCGCGAACGCGGGCGTGGTCGGCACGCAGATGACCAACCTGGGCGTCGAGCAGGCGTTCAACGCGCGCGGCATCGAGCTCGCGCGCGCCAAGGTCGGCGATCGCTACGTGCTGGAGGAGATGCATGCTCGCGGCTGGCTGCTGGGCGGTGAAAATTCAGGTCACGTCATCTGCCTCGACAAGCACACGACCGGCGACGGCATCGTCGCGGCGCTCGCGGTGCTGCGCGCGCTGATCGAGCAGAAGCAGACGCTCGCGCAGGCCACGTCCGCGGTCGCGATGTTCCCGCAGCGTCTCATCAGCGTGCCGGTGCGGCGCGGCTTCGACTGGCGCACGAGCGACGCCCTGGTGCGCGCGGAGCGCGACGCCGCCAAGGCGCTCGCGGGCTCCGGCCGCATCCTGCTGCGGCCCTCGGGCACCGAGCCCGTCGTTCGCGTGATGGTCGAGGCGCGCGATGCTGCGCTCGCGGAGACGTACGCGCAGGAGATCGCGCGAGCCGTCGCGCGCGCCGCGGGAGTACCGCTGTAAAGCTCGGGATCGCCGCAAAGTTGTTCCTTGCGATCCTCGCGACCAACGCGGCGATAGCGGTGGCGGTCGGCGTTGCCGAGCGCGTGAGCTTCGACCGGGGCTTTCGCGAGTACATGCGCGAGCGCGAGGGCGAGCGGCTGCAAGGCATCGCGACGCAGCTCGCGTCGACGTGGCGCAGCGAGGGCAGCTTCGAGTCGCTGCGCGGCAACGAGGACCGCTGGCGGAGCTACATGCGATTCGGCGGCGAATTCGGCCCCTTCGGCGATCGTCCCGGGCCGGACGGCGGCGACGCAATGCGCGGTCCACCTCCGCGCGAGCCGCCGCCCGGCATGCCGCGGGGCATGGGCCAGGGCCCGCCACCCCGCGGCTTCGATCGCATGCCTCCCGGCCCGCCGGCTCGCGAGATGCCCGCGCTGCTCGACGCGGACGAGCGCCTCGTCGTGGGCAGCATCGACTCGGACGCGAGCCGCGTGACGCGCCCGGTGACCGTCGACGGCAAGACGGTGGGCTTCGTCGCGGGCGTGCCGATGCACGAGCCGTTCACCGGCGCCGAGCGCCGCCTCGCGCAGCAGCAAACGCGCGCGAGCTACGTGATCGCCGCACTCGCGCTGCTCCTCGCCGCGGTCGTCGCGTACGTCGTCGCGCGCGGGCTCATCGCGCCGGTGCGACGTCTCGCGCACGCGACGCATCGGCTCGCCGCGGGCGACTACGCGACGCGCGTCACGGATGCGCGTCGCGACGAGCTTGGCCAGCTCGTCGCCGACTTCAACCGGCTCGCGCAGACGCTCGCCAGCGGCAGTCGCCGACGCAATCTCGCTGGTGGCGACGTCTCGCACAGCTCCACCGCCGCTCGCGGTGCTGCGGCGAGCTCGAAGGCATCGAGGACGGCATCCGCGCGTGCTCACTTGAAGCCGCCTGCGCTCGCGCGATCGGTGGCACGCTCGCATCGTCGACGATCTCTACGTGCCGCTCTGTTCGACGTGGGCGCGCCAGGCCATCACAAGGAGCGCGTCGACCGTCTTGCTGGTCGACGCGTGGGCGTGTTCGCCGCGGCGATTCTCCGTTCGCGGCCTTCGCGGTGGAGCGTCCTGCCGCGAGCGAGGGTGCGGGTGGTCGAGGCCGATCTCGGAGCGACTCACGTAGGTGCCTTCAACAACCTCTTCGAGAACAGCGCGCTACACGAGCGAGGGCGGGCGCGTACGCGTGGCCGTCGAGCGCGACGACGCCGGCGCGCACGTCGACGTGATGGATTCCTCGCCGGGCGTGCCCGACGAATTGCTGCCGCGCCTCTTCGAGCGCCTGTTCCGCGTCGACGCGTCGCGCAGCCGCGCGGGCGGGGGCGCGGGGCTCGGCCTCGCGCTGTGCCGCAGCCTGGTCGAAGGACACGGCGGCGCGATCCGTGCGCAGCGCTCGCCCTTCGGCGGGCTGTGGGTGCGCGTCACGCTGCCGGCGGCCACGTGACGCCGCGCGTGCTCATCGTCGAGGACGAGGAGAAGCTCGCGCGCCTCCTCGAGGACTACCTTCGCGCCGCGGGCTACGAGACGGAGTGGATCGCCGACGGCCGCGACGTGGCGTCCGCGGTGAAGGCGCGCCCGCCGTCGCTCGTGCTGCTCGACCTCATGCTGCCCGGCCGCGACGGCCTCGAGGTGTGCCGCGAGCTTCGCGCGCAGGGCGACGTGCCGGTGGTGATGGTCACGGCGCGCGTGGAGGAGATCGATCGCCTGCTCGGGCTCGAGGCAGGCGCGGACGACTACGTGTGCAAGCCGTTCAGCCCGCGCGAGGTCGTCGCGCGCGTGAAGGCCATCCTGCGCCGCTCGCGGCGCGACGACAGCGCGCATCCGCGGCTCGCCATCGACGACGCCTCGTTCAGGGCGACGTGGGACGGCCGCCAGCTCGACCTCACGCCGGTGGAGTTCCGCCTGCTGCGCCACCTGGCGAGGGAGCCGGGTCGCGTGTGGGGCCGCCAGCAGCTACTCGACAGCCTGTACGCCGATCACCGCGTGGTCACCGACCGCACGGTGGACAGCCACGTCAAGAATCTGCGACGCAAGCTCGCCGAGGCGTGCCCCGGCGAGGATCCCATACGCTCGGTGTACGGCGTCGGCTACACGCTCGACCTTTAGACTTCTTTCTGCAAAAGGCGTCTGTACACCGTGACGCGGCGTGTCACGAGGCTACGCGCATCCGGAGGGCACGGGGCCGACGCGAGCGAGCGTGATGGTGCCCGCCTGTCCCGCGTTCGTTCCTCCGGTGAAGTTGTACGCGAGCGTTGCGCTCTGGCAGCTCGCGAAATTGAGCGTCGCCGTGCCGACGGCGACCGTATTGGCCACGGTCGCCGCCGAGGCGAACGTGCCGCCGCTCGTCTCGTACAGCGTGAGGGCGAACGAGCGCGCGCCCGCGGTGTAGCTTGCCTGCGCGGTGTACCAGCGCTGGCTCGCGCCGCCGCCGATGGCTTGGCCGCCGGGCGCGTACGTGTACCACGTGCAGAAGAGCACCTGCGCCGTCGGGTTGAGCTCGAAGATGAATCCCTGGCCGGACGTCGTCTCGGCGAACCAGTTGCCCGAGTGCGCGAAGTCGGCGTCGGTCGGGCGCGCGGTCGTCGTCGAGCACGTGACGTTGGGCGTGAGGCGCGAGAGCGGGATCGATCCCGTGCGCCCGGAGCCGTCGGTGAACGTGTACGCGAGCGTCGCGCTGTCGCACGTCGACGCGACGAGCGTCGCGGTGCCCACCTGCGTGCTGCTGGTGACCGGCGGCGCGTCGAAATTCCCGGCGACGTTCTGGTTGATGACGAGCGTCGCGCTCGCGGCTCCCGATACCACGGGACCGCTCACGGTGTACCAGCGATTGCTCGACGCGGCACCCGCGGTCGTGTCGAACGTGAACCATCCACCGAAGAGCAGGCCCTGGCCGGTCGCCGTGATGTCGGGATAGATCTCGAGCGAGAGGCCCTGGCCGTTGGTGGCCGGGTTGTACCAGTTGCCGGTGAGGCCGTGCTGGTCGAGGTCCGGGCCCGTGGCCGTGCTGACGGCCGCCGCGACGCCCACTTCCAGCATGGATGCGTAGCCGTTGGCGAGGCTGCCGGTGGTCGACGCGAGCTGCAGCACGCCGCCGTCGTCCGAGAAGATGCCGTCGCGCGACAGCGGCGTCTGGTTGAGGTTGGAAAGGCTTCCTGGATACAGCGACGACTGCGCGTAGACCTCGCGGCACTGCGCGTCCGGCAGGGCGAGCTGCGAGATGCGAACGGCATTGCGGCCCGTGGTCGCCGCCTCGAGCGACGAGTAGATCTCGAAGTGGATATGCGGGTAGCGTCCCGAGTACGCGCCCGGGAACACCGTCGTGAAGGTGACCGTGCCGGCGGCGTCGCTCACCTGCACGCCGCGCAGGTAGTTCTGGGTCGTGGCGCCCGACGAGTACAGCGAGTAGCGGCCCTGCGCGTCGCAGTGCCAGAGATAGACGGCGTATCCCGCGACCGGCGCGCAGTTGTTGTTGACGTTGACGAGCTTGAGCGTCACGGTGAGCGTGGTGCCCGTCGCGACGGTGGTGCCCGCGCTTCCGAAGCTCGACCGGATGTCCGAGCGCACGATGCCTGTCTGCGTCAACGCATTGGGGCCGTTGGTGCCGTCGGCGGGATACGGGCCCTCGGTCTCGCTCGGAATGAGCGAGCACGCGAGCGCGCCCACCGGGGACGCGAGGAGCGCCGCGCCGCCCAGGCGCTTCAGCATCCGGCGGCGGGCGTGCAGGTCGCGGTCGCGGAGGACGGCGAGGGTCTCGGCCAGGGGGGCGTCGTGATGGGTCAGTATTCGCATGGCAGGGGGATCGTCGTTGGTGTAATGGGCAGAAGGGGGGTCGCAGCCATGCCCGGAATGCGGTCGCCATGGTCGCACGGGCTGGGGGAGAGTCGAGCGGACATGGGAGGCAATCCTCCGCTTGAGGGCATGGCTGCGATGGACAGTACTTTTTTCCGGGCAATCGTGACGTGACGAAGCTTGGAGCCGTCGCCCGCCGCCCGAGTTCGCCCAGGACTGTGGAGAAATCGTGGAACAGCGGCGCGCGGCCGCGGATGCGTCAGGCCCGGCGCGCCGGGACGAGGAGGCGCGGGAGAACCCGCGAAAGGACGCGGAAGAGCACGAGCGCGGCGGCGACGATCAGCATGATGCACACCGAGAACGCCGCCGCCTGGTTCTGGTTGCCGGAATCGTCGAGGAGCAGCACCGATACGGCGGCGAGCTGGGTCGCGGGGGTGACGAGGAAGATCACCGCCGAAAGCGTCACCATGCTGCGCACGAAGTAGAAGACGCCGATGGCCGCGACCGAGGGCGCGACGATCGGCAGCATCACCGAGCGCAGCGTGCGCAGGGTCGTCGCGCCGAGGCACGTGGACGTCTCGTCGAACACGCGGCTCACCTGGCTCACGCTCGTCGTCGCGATGAGGTAGCCCTGCGCGTGATAGTGATAGACGTTGCACAGTGCCAGGATGACGAGCGTCCCGTAGAGGAACTCGAGCGGGTTCGACGGATCGTTGAAGACGAGGATGTAGCCCAGCCCGAGCACCATGCCGGGCACCGCGGCGGGCAGCATCGAGAGGAACGACAACGCCTGCGCCTGCAGCGGTCGCATCCAGCGCGCGACGAACGCGGCGCCCACGGTAGCCGCCGCGCCGATGCCCGCGGCCATGAGCGACACGACGACGCTCGTCCACAGCGGCGCGACGCCGTTCTGCACCTCGAAGCGATAGTGGCGCAGCGAGACCTTCATGTTGTAGGGCCAGAGCGTGACGAAGCTCGCCACGACCACGACCACGACGATCGACGCGATGGCGAGGCACACGATGGCCGCGAAGGAGAGCGCGAGGCGGTCGCGAAGCGCGCTCCCGCCGATCGAGAGCGGCTGCGAGCGATCGGTGATCGACGCCCGGTGCGCGCGCATCACGAGCCGCTCGACGACGACCGCGACGGCCGCCGGAACGAGCAGCACCACGCCGATCACGGCCCCGAGCTCCATGCGGCCCTGGCCCGACACCTGGTTGTAGATCTCGGTCGCGAGCACGTTGTAGTCGGCGCCGATCACCATCGGGTTGCCGAAGTCCGTGATGACGATGGTGAAGACGACGAAGGTGGCCGACGCGATCCCGTAGCGCGTCGACGGCAGCGTGATGGTGCGGAACATGCGCAGGGAGCCCGCGCCCAGCATGCGGGCGGACTCGTACAGGCGCGCGTCGCCGATCGCCAGCGCCGCGGAGAGGATGAGGAATGCGTGCGGGAAGCTGTAGAAGACGTCGGCGATGACGATGCCCCAGAAGCCGTAGATGTCGACGCCAAGGTCGAGCGTGCGGTTGATGATGCCGTTGCGGCCGAACAGGAACAGGATGCCCAGGGCCTGCACGAGGGAGGGCGCATACAGCGGAAGCAGCGCGATGGCGCCGCACGTGCGCTTCAGCGGCATGGCGGTGCGTCGCAGCGACCAAGCGAAGGCGTACGCGAGCACGACGGTGATCGCGGTGGTGGTGGCCGACACCGCGAAGCTGTTGCCGAGGATGCGCATGAACTTCGGATTGCCGAACTCGCGGGCGTAGTTGGCGAGCCCGATCGCGCCCTCCGGCGTGACGAACGAGAGCTTGAGGATGGCGCCCAGCGGAAGCACGACGAACACGACGAGCGGCACGATCACGGCCGCGGCGAGCGCCAGGAGCGCGAGGCGATCGCCGTCGAGTCGCCGCGACCGCGGCGCGACGGGCGCGGCGACGGCGCTCAAGGGATCGCGCGCACCGGCATCACGATGCGTCGTCGAGCCGCAGAAGC
>JBGAIS010000179.1:0-6862 GCA_044225355.1 Casimicrobiaceae bacterium
GTGCGCGAGTGCGTGACGACGATGCCGCACGCGCCGGCGTCGTGCACGCGCTCGCGCAGGAGCTCGATCACGCCGGACGCGGACGCGGGGTCCAGGTTACCCGTGGGCTCGTCGGCGAGCACGACGGACGGCCGGTGCACGAGCGCGCGGGCGATGGCCGTGCGCTGCAGCTCGCCGCCCGAGAGCTCGCGCGGCATGCTGCCGCCACGGCCTCCGAGCCCCACGGCGTCGAGCATCGTGGCGATGCGTTGAGCGGCGTCGCGCACGCCGAGGAGCGCGAGCGGAAGCCCCACGTTCTGCGCGACGGTGAGGTAGGGCAGCACGTGGAACGCCTGGAAAACGAAGCCTACGTGCTCGCGGCGGAACACCGTGAGCTCGTCGTCGGACAGCAGGAGGAGATCGCGGCCCGCGACGACGACGCTGCCTTCGTCAGGGCGATCGAGGCCCGCGACGATGTTGAGGAGCGTCGACTTGCCCACGCCCGACTCGCCCACCACCGCGACGAGCTCGCCCGCCGCGACGTCCAGCGACACCCGATCGAGGACGGTGCGCGGACGCGGGCCCCCGTACGTCCTCGTGACGTTCTCGAGGTGGATCAAGCGTCAGGCGCTGCGCCCCGTGAGCTCGGCCAGCGCGGCGGCGTAGTCGGCCTCGAGCTTCTTCGGGCTGTCGGCCTCGATGTGCAGGTCCTTCACGAGGCCATCCGAGAGGCCGTAGATCCACCCGTGAAGCGTGAGCGGCTGGCCGCGGCGCCACGCGTCCTGGACGATCGTCGTGCGCGCGACGTGCTGCACCTGCTCGATCACGTTGAGCTCGCAGAGGCGATCGACCGCGGCTTCCTCGTCCTGCGCCTTGATGAACGCCGCGTGCCGGTCCGCGACGTCCTGCACGTGCCGCAGCCAGTTGTCGATGAGCCCGAGCGGCCGCCCCGCGAGCGCCGCACGGATGCCGCCGCACCCGTAGTGGCCGACGACGATCACGTGCTCCACGTGCAGCACGTCGACCGCGTACTGCAGGACCGACAGGCAGTTCAAGTCCGTGTGCACGACGACGTTGGCGACGTTGCGATGGACGAAGAGGTCGCCCGGAAGGAGGTCGACGATCTCGTTGGCGGGCACGCGGCTGTCGGAGCAGCCGATCCACAGGTAGCGCGGATGCTGCTGCGCGACCAGCCGCTGGAAGAAGTCGGGCTTGGCCGCGCGCAGGTCGCGCGACCACTTCCGGTTGCGGTCGAGGAGATGGGAGAGCGAGGACATGCGCAGATGATACCGGGAGCGCGCGCGGCGGCCGAGCTTCCTCCCCGTCGACCCGCAATGTTGCATGATTACAATGGCTTAGAGGGCCATCGGCGCGACTGATGCCCCTGATTCGAAATGACAATTGGCCTTCCCGGGCGGGTGTCCCTATGTTGTCGTTGTGCGGCGCACCATTGGCGCCGAAACCCAAGGAAACAGGAGACACCATGCAAGCCCAAGCCACCCTCAAGGTCTATGAAATCGGCCGCCGCGGACGTCCCGTCGCGACGATCGAGGCCGGAGACCTGGGCGACCCGTACGTGACGCACGGGCCGTGGCAGAAATTGACGACGCTTTGGTCCGAGATCGTCGACGTCGCGCGCGAGTCGCGCGAGCTCGAGCGCGAGCTCCTCGGCAAGGCGACCTACCGCCGCTTCGGCGCGTTCTAGCGAGCAACAAGGCCCGCGCCGCGGCGTCGACAACTCCTCCTGTCGGCGTCGCGGCGTGGAGGCCGCTTTACGCTATAGCAGTCCCTCGAGCAGCTGCACGTCGACCGGCTGGCCGGCTTCGACGTTGCCCGTCTCGACCGCGAGCACGATGAAGCAGTTCGCCTGCGACATCGAAGAGAGTATCCCCGAGCCCTGGTCGCCCGTCGGGCGTACCTCGTAGCCGCCGTCCGCCGACGGCGCGAGGATGCCGCGCTGGAACTCCATGCGTCCCGGCATCTTGCGCACCGGCGCCGCGAGCGTCGCCTTGAAGAGCGGCACCACGGGCGCCTGCGCGCGGCCCTGGAGCACCATCAACGCGTCGCGCACGAATTCGTAGAACGTCACCATGACGGCCACGGGATTGCCCGGCAGGCCGAAGAAGTGCGCGCCGCCGATCTTGCCGTACGCGAGCGGGCGGCCGGGCTTCATCGCGAGCTTCCAGAACAGCACCTCGCCCAGCTTGTCGAGAAGCTGCTTCACGAAGTCGGCCTCGCCCACCGATACGCCGCCCGAGGTGATGACGACGTCCGCGCTCGCCGCCGCGACCGAGAAGGCGCGCTCGAGCGTGTCGGGATCGTCGCGGACCACGCCCATGTCGATCGTCTCGCAGCCGAGCTTTCGCAGCATGCCGAAGATCGTGTAGCGATTGCTGTCGTAGATCTCGCCCGGCGCGAGCCTCGCGCCGACGGGCCGGAGCTCGTCGCCGGTCGAGAAGAACGCGACGCGCAAGGGTCGGTACACCTCCACCTCGACGATGCCGAGCGACGCGATCATGCCGAGCTCGGCGGGGCGCACGGGCTGGCCGCGGCGAAACACCACCTGACCGGCCTTGAGGTCCTCGCCCGCGAACCGGCGATTCTGTCCCGCGCGCGTCACCGCGCCTTGCGCGATGCGGACCACGCCGTCGCCCTCGCTCGCGCGCTCCTGCATGACGACGGTGTCGGCGCCCGCGGGCATCACGCCGCCCGTGAAGAGGCGTACGGCCTCGCGGGGGCCCACGCCCCCGGCGTGGGGACGGCCGGCGAACGACTCGCCGGCGCGCCTGAGCGACGTCTCGCCATCCGGCCGGAGGTCGGCGAAGCGCACGGCCCAGCCATCCATGGCGGAGTTGTCGTGGCCCGGCACCGCGATGGGCGACACGATGTCTTCCGCGAGGATGCGGTCGAGCGCGCTCCGCACGTGCACGCGCTCGGTCGCGGACACGGGCGTGAGGAACTGCCGGATGAGCGCACGCGCGCGATCCACGGGCATCGAGTTGGGATCGTAGTCGTCGGCGCAGGAGATTTCGCGCAGCGTCCTGGAGTCGGTCATGTCGGGGCTTCCGAGGCTCGAGCCTTCCATTTTAGTGCGAGCGCGGGGGACTCGATCGCGTGCCAGGATAGGGCGGCCACCGCGATGCCGAGCAGCAGCGACAGTGCGAAGAGCGAGCCTGGATCGAGCGACGGCAGCCGCTGCATGAGCGTCTGCTGCAGCGGGAACGAGTACACGTACAGGCCGTACGAGTAGTCGCCCAGCCGGTTGAACGCGAGCCACGTGAGCCTCGGGTGATACGCGAGGACGAGCACCGTATACGTGAGGAGCGGCGCGAACAGCGCCCCGCGCGCGAGGCCCGCCGGGTTCCACGCGACGAGCGCGACGCAAGCCGCTGCAGCCGCGAGCGAAACGGGAATGGCACCGCGCCACACGTACGCGAGCGAGCCCAGCGCGAAGAGGAGCGCCAGCTCGCGCACCACGCGGTCGTTGGGCGCGAGCGGGAAGAGGTCCGGGCGCGCGGCGAAGAGCGCCACCAGCGCCGTCACCGCGACGAGCCACAGCATGCGCCGCGCGAGAAGCCCGAGCACGCCAGCGACCAGGAGGCCGATGTACAGGCGAAGCTCGATGGGCAGCGTCCACAGCGATCCGTTGACGTCGTGCGGGAACGGATTGGTGGGAAACGCCCCCGGCAGGCGATACACCATCTCGAAACCCAGCGAGGCGCGCCACGCATAGTCGAAGGTCTGCGGATCGGCCAGGAACTCGCGCAGCGGAAGGGCGCTCGACCATGCCGCGAGCGCGATCGTGAAAAGCGCCGCGGCGACGAGGGCGGGGTAGATGCGCAGCACGCGCGCCGTCGTGAAGGACGCCACCGATTGCCGCGCGAGCCAGCTCTTGGTCACGAGGAAGCCCGATGCGACGAAGAAGATCTTGACGCCGAGCGCGCCGAAGTTCATCTCGGGCGCGATGCGCCACAGCGGCTCGCCCGTCCAGTGGCCGGTGAGCGCGAAGCTGTGGAACAGCACGACGAACGCCGCGGCGGCGAGCCGGATGAGCTGGAAGTTGTTCGCGCGGCCGTGCGCGAGGTCCGCGAGGCGCAGCGTCATTCGCGCGTCGATGCCGCGTCGAGCTCGTCCTGCGTGTTGATGTTGCGGAACGCGTCGGCGCAGTCGTCGAAGCGCACCGTCGCCACCGCGAGCGTCGCGTGCCACGCGTCGACCTTGCGGCCTCCGCCTTCGAGGAACGACGCGAGGTGCGGCAGCACGCTGCGATCGACGAGCGCGAACACCGGGTGAGGCTGGCCGTGCGTCTGCGCCACCGCGACCTGCGCCTTCGATCGAGCCATCCCCTCGGCCAGGCGCACGACGAGGTCCGGGGGCAGGAAGGGCGAGTCGCACGGCGCGGTGGCGACGTACGGCGTGACCGCGCGCGCGAGGCCCGCGTGCAGGCCCGCGAGCGGGCCGGCGTAGCCAGGCACGTCGTCGGCGACGACGGGATAGCCGAAGCTCGCGTAGCGATCGTGGTTCTGGTTCGCGCTGATGACGAGGGCGCCCACCTGCGGCACGAGTCGAGCGATCACGTGCGCGACGAGGGGCTTGCCGTCAAGCTCGACCAGGCCCTTGTCGACGCCGCCCATGCGGCGCCCCTGCCCGCCGGCGAGCACGAGGCCCGTCACGTCGAGGATGTTCATGCCGGAGGCTTCGCGAGCGCAGGCAGCCAGCTCGCGTGCTCGTCGTAGAACGCGTGGACCGAGGGCTCGCGGTCGACGGGGTCCTCGAACGCCGCGAGCGTCACGTGCGTCTCGCCGGGCCACTTCGACGATTCGAAGAGGAGCTTGGTCCCGCACGCGCGGCAGAAGCGCCGGAAGGTGCCGGGCGAGGACTCGTGCGTGGCGAGGTCGTCGGCACCTTGCGTGATGCTCACCTGCGAGGACGGGAAGCCCGCCCACGTCACGAAGGCCGCTCCGTGCGCGCGACGGCAGCTCTCGCAGTGGCAGTGGGCGACGAATCGCGAGGGGAACGCGGCGACGAGGCGCACCGCGCCGCAGTGGCAGCGGGCGTGGGCGCCGGTGCTCATGGAGCCGCCTTGCGGGCGATCGCGACGGGGCGCGCGGCGATCGTGGCCGGCTGCGCGGCGCTTGGATGCATGGGTCGGCGCGGCGCGCTCACGCTACCCGCCGATGTAGCTCATTTCCACCTTCGGCGCGCGCGCGGTGTTGGCGGTGCGCACCTCGGAGTAGCGATCGGCGCGCTGCCGCCAGATCGCGTTCACCACGCGGCCGAGCGCCTCGTCGTCGCCGCCGCCGCGCACCAAGTCGCGAAGGTCGAAACCCTCGTCGGCGAACAGGCATGTGTAGAGCTTGCCTTCCGTCGACAGCCGGGCGCGCGTGCAGTCGCGGCAGAACGCCTGCGTGACCGACGCGATGACGCCGATCTCCCCGCTGCCGTCCGCGTACGTCCAGCGCTCCGCGACCTCGCCGCGATAGTGCGGATCGGCGCTGACGAGCGGCATGGCCTCGTCGATGGCCCCGACGATCTCGCGGGCGGATACCACGTCGTCCATGCGCCAGCCGTTGGTCGCGCCCACGTCCATGTACTCGATGAAGCGGACCACGTGGCCCGTGCCTCGGAAGCGGCGGGCCATGGGCACGATGGAGGTGTCGTTCACGCCGCGCTTGACCACCATGTTGACCTTGATCGGCGCGAGCCCGGCGTCGGCGGCGGCGTCGATGCCCTCGAGCACGCGGTCGACGGGGAAGTCGACGTCGTTCATCGCGCGGAACGTCGCGTCGTCGAGCGAGTCGAGGCTCACCGTGACGCGCGACAATCCCGCGGCCTTGAGGTCGCGCGCCTTGCGGGCCAGGAGCGCGCCGTTGGTCGTGAGCGTGATGTCGAGGTCGTCGGAGAGGTCGCGCAGCATCTCGACCAGTCGCTCGATCTTGCGGCGCAGGAGCGGCTCGCCGCCGGTGAGCCGCAGCTTGCGTACCCCCATCCCCACGAACACGCGAGCGACTTTCGTGATCTCCTCGAACGTGAGGAGCGCGTCGTGCGGAAGGAAGGGATAGTCGCGCCCGAAGACGCCCTTGGGCATGCAGTAGACGCAACGGAAGTTGCAGCGATCGGTCACCGAGATGCGAAGGTCCGACAGCGGGCGGCCGCGCGTGTCGACGAGCGGACCCGGCGCGGCGGGCGCGATCGCCGCGTCGCGCACGAGCGCCGCCATCGCGGCGGCGCGGTCGCGCGCGCGGACGTCCTTCAGCGGGATGAACGTGGTCGCCATGCTCGTGTGATAGTAGCAGAGGGCTCGCCGGCGCCGCCCTGGCGGTGAGGTCGCCGGTGTATCATGCGGCGCCTATGAAAACCCTGCCGGCCATGCGCACTTTCCCGTCACCGCGAGGCTCACGATGAGCGACGCCGACGACCTCCCGCGTCGCTTCCTCTCGCGATGGTCGAAGCGCAAGCACGAGGCCGCGAGGCCGAAAGCGCCGGCGGCGGACGATCGGGCGGCGGGTGCGGCTCCGCACGCTGCGCCCGACTCCGAGGCGAAGCCCATCCCGGCGGCTGAGGGCGACACACCGAAGGCGTAATGGACGGCGACTTTCCGATTTGGCCGCAGGTCAGCTTCGCGCTATACTAGAGGGCTGCGGAGAGCTGGCCGAGTGGTCGAAGGCGCCTGACTCGAAATCAGGTAACGGGGCAACCTGTTCGGGGGTTCGAATCCCTCGCTCTCCGCCAGAACGTTCGATGTGTCGCTACCGCGTTACAGCGATACTGCGTAGCTGAGCACCCAGTTGCAGGGTCGTTACCCGTCGGATCTGGCGCACGCTGCTAAGCCTCTGGAAAGCGGGCTGGAGCTGGATCGGCTAGCCGACGCCGCCTAAATGAG
>JBGAIS010000180.1:0-6802 GCA_044225355.1 Casimicrobiaceae bacterium
TCCCGAGGCCGCCCATCATCTCGGTGCTGCCGAAGGTGAAGCGCGGGAACGCGGCCGGGTTGTTGAGCCCCACGCACGCGATGAGGAGGCCGAGCAGCAGCGACACGAAGCCCTTCAGCGGACGATCGGACGTCATGAACACCGCGCACGTGAGTCCGAGCAGCACGAGCCAGAAGTACTCGAACGACGAGAACTTGAGCGCGAACTCGGCCAGCGTGGGCGCGGCGACGATCAGCACCGCCGTGCCGAACAGCCCGCCGATGGCCGAGAAGACGAGCCCCGCGCCGAGCGCCAGCTCCGCCTGCCCCTTGCGGGTCATCGCGTAGGCCTCGTCGGTGTACGCCGCGGACGCCGGCGTGCCGGGCATGCGCATCAGGCAGCCGGGAATGTCGCCCGAGAAGATGGCCATGGCCGTCGCGGTGACGATGGCCGCGATGGCGGGGATGGGCTCCATGAAGAAGGTCACCGGCACCAGCAGGGCCGTCGCCATGGTGGCGGTGAGCCCCGGGACGGCGCCGACGAACAGGCCGAAGAGCGACGCCGCCATCATCACGAAGATGTTGTACGGCTGGAACACCAGCGCGAACGCCTGCTCCCAGGCCGCGATCACCAGGCCACCCCCTGCAGCAGGCCCCAGGGCAGCGGCACCTTGAGGAGCTTGTAGAACGCGTAGTGGATGAGGAGCGTCACGCCGAGCGCGATGGGCAGCGACCACGCGCGCGACGCGCCGTAGACGATGAAGAGCACGGTGAGGTAGATCGTGCCGACGACGATGAATCCCAGCCAGTCGACGGCCAGGATGTAGAACACGTTGACGCCGATGGTGAGCAGGAAGGCGACGACGTAGTGGCCCTCGCGCATCCAGTCGTCGAGCTCGATCCAGTCGGCGCGCTCACCGCCCTCGCGGCGCGCGGCGAGGCCCTTGATGATGAGCAGGACGGCGCACACCGCGAGCCCCGCGCCGACGATGCCGGGGAATAGCGCCGGACCCACCTGCTGGCCCGGGATGGTCGGGAAGGATTGCACGTGGAAGATCAGCGCCGCGCTCAACAGCAGCAGCAGCGCACCCCACACGGCGTCGTTGAGCTTCATGGACGTGGCCCCGTCGCGGCGACGCGCCGGGGCCGCAGCGCTATTTGACGATGCCCACCGCCTTCATGGTGGCGCCCAGGTCCTCATCGGACTTCTTCATGAACGTCGCGAACTCCTCGGGCGGCAGGTAGATGACGCCGAAGCCGCGCTGGGTCATGAAGTCGACGTACTCCTTGCTCGCGGCGATCTTCTTGATCGCGGCGACGAGCTTGTCGCGGGCGTCCGCGGGCAGGCCCTTGGGCGCCGCCATGCCGCGCCATGCGGCCATCGTCCAGCTGCTGCCGGTGGCGGCCTTGAGCGTCGGGATGTTGGGATAGAGCGCCGACGGCTTGTCCGCCATCACGGCGAGGCTCTTCACCTTGCCGGCGTCGATGAGCGAGCGCGCCTCGGGCAGCGAGACGGGGGCGATCGCCACGCCGCCCGCGACCAGGTCCTGCAGGCCGGGCGCCGCGCCGTTGGACGGCACCCAGGGGACGCTCGCCGGGTCCATCTTGAGGTCCTTCAGCATGCCCGCGATGGCCAGGTGCCAGATGCCGCCCTGCCCCGTGCCGGACGCCTTCAACTTGCCCGGGCTCGCCTTGATGGCCCCGAGGAGGTCGTTCATGTTCTTGTACGGCGAGTCGGCGGCCACCTGCACGCCGGACGGGTCGGCGTTCACGAGCCCGAGCGGCGTGTACGACGCGCCCGTGAGGTCCGTCAGGCCTTGCCAGTGCATCATGCCGATCTCGACCGTGATGAGGCCGATGGTGTAGCCGTCCGGCGCCGCGCCCGCGATGGCCGCATGGCCGACCACGCCGCTGCCGCCCGTGCGGTTGACGACGTTGACGGGCTGGCCCAGCTCCTTCTCGAGCAGCGTGCCGATGATGCGCGCGGTGGCGTCGGTGCCGCCGCCTGCAGCCCAAGGGACGATGAGCTGGATGGGACGCTCCGGGTACGCGGCGAGCGCGGCGCTCGCGGCCGCGAATGCAACCAGCGCCGCCATGGCGCGGATGACGAGCTTCATGCGGAATTCCTCCTTGTGCGGGTCGCTAGGAAACGCCCGCCGGGGTCTTTCGTCTCGATGCGAAGGTCGCCCGGCTTGCCTGTGGAAAACCTTAACAGCGCGACCCTAGCTGGTCAAGTGGTCGGACCAGTGGCTAACCCTATCGCGCGGTGCGCACCCGGACGAAGGCGGCCAGTCGCTCGGCGAGCGTGCGCAGGTCCCGGCGCAGGCGTTCGTACCCTGCGTGCGGCACGAGCGTGTCCTCGTCCATGTACAGCGTCCGCTTGAGCTCTATCTGCAGGCTGTGGCGATTCTCGGACGGTCGCCCGTGCTTGCGCACGATCTCGACGCCCTTGTACGGATCGTTGATCGCGACGGAGTAACCCATCTCGCGCGCGACGCTCGCGACCAGCGCGGTCAGCGCGGGCTCGCACGTCGTGCCGTCGCGGTCGCCCAGGACGAAGTCGGCGCGCTCGCGGCCGGGGTCGTCGGCGTTCGGGTCGCCCACCGCGGGCATCGAATGGCAATCGATGTGCCATACGCCGCCGAACGCGCGGCGCCGCTCGTCGATGGCGGCGTCGAGCGCCGCGTGGTACGGCCGCCAGCAGCGCTCGATGCGCGCCTCCACCTCCGCGCTCGAGAGCTTGCGCGCGTACATGGGCGTGGCACCGCGCGCGAGCCGCCACACGAGCCCGATCCCCTGCTCGGTCTTGCGCGACGGCGAGACGGGCCCCGCCCACGCGTCGGACAGGAGCTCGGTATCGATGTCGAGCAGGCTGCGATTGGCGTCGATGTACGCGCGCGGGAACCGCGCCTCGACGAGCGTGGCGCCGAGCGCGACCGCGTCCTGCCACAGGCGCGCCACGTGCGTGTCCTCCGCGCGGCGCACGACCTCGCGCGGAGGCAGGTGATCGAAGTCGTCGGGATACCACTCGCCCGAGTGCGGCGAGTCGAGCACGAGGGCGATCGCATCGCCGGGTGGGTCGTGACGCAGTACGGGATCAGGCATGGTCGTTGAGGTAGCAGGCGGAGCGATGCCCCGGCACGATCTCGACGAGCGGCGGCGCGGCCTCGCGGCACTTGGCCATCGCGAACGGGCATCGCGGATGGAAGTGGCAGCCGCGCGGCGGATCGAGCGGCGAGGGAATCTCGCCCTTGATCGGCACGTACGTGCGCTTGCCGGGCTGGACCTTGCCCGCCTCCGCGAGGAGCGCGATGGTGTACGGATGGTTGGGCGCCGCAAAGAGCTCGGTCGAGGGCGCGCTCTCGACCACGCGGCCGAGGTACATCACCACGACGCGGTCGGAGATGAAACGCACCACACCCAGGTCGTGGCTGATGAAGAGGTACGTGAGGTTGAGGGCGGCGCGAAGCTCCGTGAAGAGGTTGAGCACCTGCGCCTGGATCGACACGTCGAGCGCCGCCACCGACTCGTCGCACACGACGAACTCGGGCCGCACCGCGAGCGCGCGCGCGATGCCGATGCGGGCGCGCTGGCCGCCCGAGAACTGGTGAGGATAGCGGCGCATGAGCGTCGGGTCGAGCCCCACGCGATTCAGCATGAGGCCCACGTACTCGATCTTCTGCGTGGCGCCGATGAGCCCGTGCGCGACGGGCGCCTCGCCCACGATGTCGACGACGCGCATGCGCGGATTGAGCGATGCGTACGGGTCCTGGAAGATCATCTGCATGCGAAGCTGCTGTTCGCGAGCGGCGGCGCCCGACAGCCCCGAGATGGGCGCGCCGCGCCAGAAGCGCTCGCCCGAGGACGGCGCGAGGAGCCCCACGGCGAGTCTTCCGAGCGTCGACTTGCCGCAGCCCGACTCGCCCACGAGCCCCACGACCTCGCCCGGCGCGACGGCCAGGTCGACGTCGTCGACCGCGTGCACCACCTCCTCCTTCATGCCCGCACCGACCGCGTTGCCGATGCGCGCGGCGAGGTCGAGCGATCGCGTGAATCGCTTCGAGATTCGCTTCAGCTCGACGAGGGCGTAGGGGTCGTCGGGATTCACGATGCGGGCTCGGGGTCAGAAGAGCGAGATGAGCGGATGGAAGCAGCGCACGCGCTGCCCGGGGCCGCCGACGGCACGCATCGCGGGGGACGCCTCGCACTCGGCATCGGCATAGGCGCAGCGGTCGCGGAAGGGGCAGCCGGGCGGCAGGTCGACGAGCGAGGGCGTCATGCCGGGGATCTGCCGCAGGCGCTGGCCGCGCTCGTTGTTCGACGGCACCGAGTCGAGAAGCCCCTGCGTGTACGGATGCGCCGGACGGCCCAGGACCTCCTCGCAGGACCCCTGCTCCACGATGCGACCGGCGTACATGACGCTCACGCGGTCGGCGAGGCCCGCGACCACCGACAGGTCGTGCGTGATCCAGATGACGGCGGCCCCCGTGTCGCGCGTGAGCTTCTGCATCTCGTACAGGATCTGTCCCTGGATCGTCACGTCGAGCGCAGTGGTCGGCTCGTCGGCGATGATGAGGTCGGGACGGTTGAGGAGCGCGATCGCGATGGCCACGCGCTGGCGCATGCCGCCCGAGAACTGGTGCGGGTACGCGGCGAGTCGCTCGTCGGGCGACGCGATGCCGACCTTCACGAGCGCCTCGCGGGCGCGTGCCCTTGCGCTGGGCCGGCTCACGTCGTCGTGCGCCATCACCGCCTCGATCATCTGCGCGTCGATGCGCAGGACCGGGTTGAGCGTCATCATCGGGTCCTGGAAGATCATCGCCATGCGATTGCCGCGCAAGTGGCGGAGCGCCTCGGGCGAGAGCGCGCGCACGTCGATGCCGCCGAGGATGATCTTCCCGTCGACGATGCGCCCCGGCGCGTCGACGAGCCCCATGAGCGAGTAGCCGGTCATCGACTTGCCCGATCCCGACTCGCCCACGAGCCCCATCACCTCGCCGCGATTGACGCTGAACGAGACGTCGTCGACCGCCTTCACGACGCCCGCCTTGGTGAAGAAATGCGTGCGCAGGCCTTCGACGGTGAGGACGGGATCGGACACGTCAGGCGTCAGCGCGTGAGGCGCGGGTTGAGGACGTCGCGAAGCTGGTCCGCCACGAGGTTGATGCTGACGATGGTGAGGAGCAGAGCGACGCCCGGGAAGAAGCTGATCCAGTATTTTCCAGACAGCAGGTACTGGTAGCCGTTGGCGATGAGGAGGCCGAGCGAGGGCTCGGTGATGGGAAGGCCGAGGCCCAGGAACGATAGCGTGGCTTCGAGCGCGATGGCCGCGGCCACCTGCACCGTCGCCACCACGATCATCGGCGGCAGGCAGTTGGGGAGGAGGTGGCGGAACACGATGCGCGCGGGCGAGAGCGCGAGGCAGCGCGCCGCCTCCATGTATTCCTTGCGCTTCTCGACGAGCGCCGCGCCGCGAACCGTGCGCGCGTAGTACGCCCACTGGATGGTGACGAGGGCCGCGATCACCTTGCCCGTGCCCTGCCCCAGCACCGCGATGAGGATGAGCGCGATGAGGATGGCCGGAAACGAGAGCTGGATGTCGACGATGCGCATGATCGCGGTCTCGATCCTGCCGCCGAAGTAGGCCGCGGTGACGCCCATCGCGAGGCCGATGGCGAGGGCGATGACCGTGCTCGCGGCGCCGACCATGAGCGAGATGCGGAGTCCGTAGAAGATGGCCGAGAGCAGGTCGCGGCCCTGGTCGTCGGTGCCGAGCCAGAACGTGCCGCCGTTGGGCGAGGTCGATCCCGGCGGCAGCTTGCTGTCCATCACGTCGAGCTGCGCGAGGTCGTACGGATTCTGCGGCGAGATGAGCGGCGCGAAGAGCGCCGCCGCCACCACGAGGGCCAGGAGCGCGAGCCCGAAGACGGCGACGGGGTTGGCGAGGAAGTCGGACGCGATGCGCCGCAGCGGGCTCTGCGCGACGCGAGCCGCGCGGCCGCTCCCGAGCGTCTCGCCGGCCGCGTCGTTCACGTCGCCTCCTTCGCCATGCTCGTCATCCGCGCGACTCGGAGAGGCGCACGCGCGGGTCCAGCGCCGAGTACAGCACGTCCACCACGAGGTTGATCACGATGAAGAGCGTCACGATCACCGGCCGGTCGAGGAGGTTGATCGAGTCGATGAGGAGCTTGCCCATTCCCGGCCACGCGAAGACGCTTTCCGTGACGATGGCGAACGCGATGACGCTGCCGAACTCGAGGCCGATCACGGTGACGATGGGGATGAGGATGTTGCGCAGGACGTGCACGCCGATGATCCGCGAGCTCGTGAGGCCCTTCGCCCGCGCGAATTTCACGTAGTCCATGAGAAGCGACTCGCGCGTTCCCGCGCGCGTGAGTCGGATGAGGAGCGCGAGCTTGAAGAGCGCGAGGTTCACCGCGGGCATCACGAGGTGCGACAGCCCCTCGAGCGACAGGAACGAGACGGGGATGATGCCGAACAGGAGCGTGGTGGGGCCGCGCCCGTTGGACGGCAGCCAGCCGAGCTTCACCGAGAACACCATGATGAGCATGAGGCCCACCCAGAACGTCGGCAGCGAGAAGCCCAGGATCGATCCCGCCATGATGCCGCGCCCCGCCGCACTGTCCGGCTTGAGCCCCGCCCACAGGCCCAGCGGAATGCCCAGCACCACCGCGATGAGCATGGCGGCGATGGCGAGCTCCATCGTCGCGGGCATGCGCTCGAGCACGAGCCCGAGCGCGGACGTCGCGTGCACGAACGACTTGCCGAGGTCGCCGGTGAGCGCTCCCTTGAGGAACACGAGG
>JBGAIS010000181.1:0-6762 GCA_044225355.1 Casimicrobiaceae bacterium
GCGTTCGTCGTCCTCGTGCTCGAGGCCTGCCGGCGCACGTCGGGCTGGATCATGACCGGCGTGATCAGCGCGTTCGTCGCCTACGCATTCGCGGGGCCGTGGCTCCCCGGGCAGTGGGCGCACCGCGGCTACGACGTCGCGAGCCTGACGGGCTTCCTCTACCAGACGCTCGAGGGCATCTTCGGCACCGCCGTGGACGTGTCGTCGTCGCTCATCATCCTGTTCACGATCTACGGCGCGTTCCTGCAGCAGTCGGGCGCCGGCAAGTTCTTCCTCGACTGGAGCTTTGCCGCGATGGGCGGCAAGCGCACCGGCGCGGGGCGCACGGTCGTGCTCGCGTCGTTCCTGCTGGGAGGGCCCTCGGGATCGGGCGTCGCCACGACGGTAACGATCGGCTCGGTGGCGTATCCCATGCTCGAGCGCGCGGGCTACGGCAAGGATGCGGCGGGCGGCTTGCTCGCCGCGGGAGGCTTGGGCGCGATCATCTCGCCGCCGGTGCTGGGCGCCGCGGCGTTCCTCATCGCCGAGTTCCTGAAGATCAGCTACCTCGACGTGCTGCTGATGGCGACGGTCCCGACCATCCTCTACTACCTGTCGCTGTTCCTCATGGTGGAGATCGACGCGCGCAAGTTCGGCATGCGCGAGGTGATGGCGCAGACGCCCATGCGCCTCGGCGAGCTCACGCGGCGCTACTGGTTCCACTTCGGGTCGCTCGTCTCCATCGTCGTGTTCATGATGATGGGCTTCTCGCCCGTGCTGTCCGTGTTCTACGCGACCGTCGTGACGTACCTCGCGTCGTTCATCCGCCGCGACACGATGATGGGCGTGAAGAAGCTCGGCATCGCGCTGCGCGACGGCTCGGGCCAGATGCTGAGCGTGGCGGCGACGTGCGCGGCCGCGGGCATCATCGTGGGCGTCGTCGCCAAGACGGGCCTCGGCCTCAAGTTCAGCGCCATCGTCATCGCCTATGCGGGCGGCAGCCTGCCGCTCACCGCGCTGTACACGGCGCTCATCGTGTGGATCATCGGGCTCGCGGTGCCGGTCACGGCGAGCTACATCATCTGCGCCGTGATCGCCGCGCCGGCGCTCACGAAGCTCGGCGTGCCGGACTTCGCCGCGCACATGTTCATCTTCTACTACGCGGTGCTCTCGGAAGTGTCGCCGCCGACGGCACTGTCGCCGTTCGCCGCCGCCGCGATCACCGGCGGCAATCCGTACAAGACGACGATGCAGTCGTGGAAGTACACGCTGCCGGCGTTCGTGGTGCCCTTCGTCTTCGTGCTCGACCCGGCCGGCGTCGCGCTGCTCCTCAAGGTGCCCCCGGACGCGTCGTGGGTGCACGTCGGGTGGATCGCGTTCACGGCGGTCATCGGCATCGCGGCGCTCGCCGCCGGCGTGCAGAAATGGCTCCTTCGCGCGTGCAACGAGGTCGAGCGATGGATCCTGATCGTCTCCGGCCTGCTGCTCATCTACCCGGAGCCCTGGGCCGACTGGGTGGGGCTCGCGGGCGTCGTGGCGCTGCTAGCGTGGCAGGGCTTCGCACGCCGGGCCGCGGCGGCGTGACCTCGTGGCCCGTTCCGCGAATGCGCTCGCAAGGTTGCGGTGGGATATGCCGCCGGGCGTCGTTGCCTGGCCTCGCCGTATCGCGAGGTACGGTCTTGGTCGCGCGCCTCGCCTCGCGGCAAATTCCCTTCGCTCCTTCCGCTTCGGCATCGGCGGGATAGAACATTAGGGAGGCGCGCGTGCGCAAGGTCGACGAGCTCTTCGATCGCTATGGTGAGTCGCACCGGCATCCGACCAACAAGCTGATCCACTGGGTGTGCGTCCCCCTCATCACCTGGAGCGTGCTCGCGCTCCTGTGGGCGTTGTCGCCCATCGCGGCGTACGTGCTAATCGCGCTGTCGATCGCGTTCTACGCGTGGCTCTCGCCGGTGATCGCGGTCGGGATGCTGGGCGTCACGGCGGCGCTCGTCTACCCGATCATGCTCCTCGGCACGCACGTGCTGGCGGCCGCGGCCATCGTCTTCGTCGTGGCGTGGATCGGGCAGTTCATCGGGCACAAGATCGAGGGCCGCAAGCCGTCCTTCCTCGACGACGTCAAGTTCCTGCTGGTCGGGCCCGCATGGCTGCTCGGCCACTTCTATCGGCGCGTCGGCATCGCGTACTAGGGAACGCCTCCGAAGGGCGTCGGCAGGCGCATGTCCTGACGTCGTCCCCGCGCCATTGCCCATCTCGCACCCGCGCGCGAAGCGTGGGGTGCCGCTTCCCCTCCTCGACGCGATCGCCTGGCTCCGGGCTCCAGTCTCATGATAAGAGCACGAGTAGCAATGAGAATCGTTATTAATTACAATCTGGGGTTGGGCAAGCCGGACCGATCACGACGGACCACCTCGACGATGGTGGCAGAGAGGGAGAAGCAAGCATGGCATCGAGAAGCACCGCAGGCCGCCCGGCGTGGGGCCGGAGCCTCGCCTGGACCGCGGTTGCCTGCGCGGCAGGAAGCGCGTTCGCGCAATCGACGACCACCACGGGCGAGGTGCAGACATTGCCGGCCGTGACGGTGCAGGGGCAGAAGGTCGACGAGTACCGCGCGAAGGCCGCGGACACGGGGGTGCTGGGCGACCTGCCGCTCATCTCCACGCCGTTCTCCGTGAACGTCATCACCCACGATCTTCTCGTGAACCAGCAGGCGTCGTACCTCGGTGACTTCCTGAAGAACGACCCGTCCGCGCAGATCGGCAACGTCGTCGTGAGCTTCGCCACGCTGCGCGGCTTCAGCCTCGGCAGCTCGGGCTTCCTCCTGGACGGCCTGCAGCTCGGCTCGCTCCTGAGCGACGGCCGCATCGGCCTCCAGGCCTTCGATCGCATCGACATCCTGAAGGGCGCGAGCTCGTTCCTCTACGGCCCGGGCGGGACGTCGAGCCTCGGCGGGGTGCTCAACTACATCCCGAAGGAAGCGACGTCCACGGTGCGCGACGTCGCGCTCACCTACACGTCGCGCTCGCAGTTCGGCATCCAGGCCGATGCCGGGCAGCGCTTCGGCGCCAACCAGGAGTTCGGCCTGCGCTTCAACGGCGTCTACAAGGATGGCGACACCGCGGTCGACGATAGCTCCTGGCGGCAGGGGATGGTGTCCCTCGTCGGCGATTGGCGCATCACGCGCGACCTGACCGTCTCGGGCGGCCTGTACTACGTCGACAACGCGTGGACCGGCATCCAGCCGTTCTTCGTCGGCGCGAGCGATTTCCTGGGTAATCCGTTCCCCATCCCGAGCGCCCCCGACACGAAGAAGAACCTGGGTCCCACGTGGAACCTGTTCGACCAGAACTCGACCCTCGGCTGGCTGCGCGCCGACTGGACGTTCGCGCCCGATTGGACCGTGTCGCTGCAATACGGCGCCGGCGAGAACAACCGGCCCTACGACGA
Organism: Casimicrobiaceae bacterium; assembly: GCA_044225355.1. GTDB lineage: Bacteria > Pseudomonadota > Gammaproteobacteria > Burkholderiales > Casimicrobiaceae > VBCG01. The sequence continues at coordinate 3,427 of JBGAIS010000181.1, forward strand.
GACGATGGACACCCGCTTCGGCGTCCTCACGAGCGGCGCCGGCGACCTCATGCTCTTCGCGAGCGAGGAGACGTACCGCGTCAAGGCGCAGGCGGGGCAGGCGCTGGTGCGCGGCAAGTTCGCGACGGGCCCGCTGAAGCACGACCTCACGCTCGGCGTGTCCGGGTCGGAAGAGAAGAACTACAGCAGCTTCGTCATCGCGGGCTTCGTGCCCGGTTCGCTCTACACGACGAACAATCCCCCGCAGCCGGCGCCGGTGCCCATCGACAACCTGCCGTACACCGGCAAGACGCGCACCACCGGCGTGTTCGTGAGCGACATCATCGGCTTCAACGACCAGTGGTCGGTACTTGTAGGCGGTCGCCAGGCCCAGATCGACAACTACGCGCCCGACGGCGCGAAGGTCGACGGCCAGTCGCTGTCGCGGTTCTCGCCCGCCGCCGCGCTCCTGTGGAAGCCGACGGCCGCGTCGCTCGTCTACTTCAATTTCGCGCAGGGCCTGGAGCCGGGCGGTACCGCGCCCGAGGGGACCGTCAACGTGGGCCAGACCATGGCGCCGCTCGTGACCGAGCAGTACGAGCTCGGCGCGAAGCTCGAGACCTCGGGCGTCACGTGGACCGCGGCGCTCTTCGACATGCAGAAGCCGCTTCAATTCCGCGACGCCAACGGCTACTGGGTCGAGTCCGGCGACCAGCGCCATCGCGGCATCGAGCTCCTCGCGACGGGCCAGCTCCTGCCCGAGCTCCGCATCGTCGCGGGCATGATGTACCTCGACGCCGAGCAGCGAAACACCGGCAATCCGGCCACCGAGGGCAAGCAGGTGCCGGGCGTGCCCAAGTTCACGGCCAACGCGTGGGTCGACTGGCGCATCGGCGTCGTTCCGGGGCTGTTCCTGAACGCGGGCGTGTACTATCTCGACAAGCAGTACTTCGACGTCGCCAACCTGCAATCCATCCCGTCCTGGACCCGATTCGACGTGGGCGCGCGCTACGAGACCGTCATCGGCGGCAAGAACACGGCCTTCCTCCTGGCAGTCGAGAACGTCGCGGACAAGAGCTATTGGGCGAGCGCGCTGGGCGGAGCCCTCACGCTCGGTGATCCCTTGACGGTCAAGGCCACCGCCCGCGTGAGCTTCTGAGGGAGCGCATCACGATGTCGCCACGCGCGCTTCGCCGGTGGAACTGGACGCACAAGTGGACGAGCCTCGTCTGCACGTTGTTCCTGCTCTACCTCTGCATCACCGGGCTGCCGCTCATCTTCCACCACGAGATCGAGGAGGCGACGCGCCAGTGGAGCCTTTCCGAGATGGCGGCGGGCACGCCGCACAAGAGCTTCGACGAGATCGTCGGCGCGGGACAGGCGAAGTACCCCGACCGCTCGGTCCAGTTCGTGCTCATGGACGACGACGTGCCCAACGGCGTGCTCATGTCGCTCGGCGAGACGCCGATGTCGCAGGAGGGCCTCAAGTACGTCGTGGTCGACGCGCGGACGGCCAAGGTCGCGGGCGAGCCCGATCTCGAGAGCGGCGTCATGTACGTCCTCCTCAAGCTGCACGTCGACATGTTCATGGGACTGCCCGGCAAGCTCTTCCTGGGCATCATGGGCATGCTCTTCGCGGTCGCCGTGATCTCCGGCGTGGTCGTGTACAAGCCCTACATGCGCCGCCGCGACTTCGCCACGGTGCGTACGCGGACGCGGCGGCTGCGCTGGCTCGACCTCCACAACGTGCTCGGCATCGTCACGGTCGCGTGGGTGCTGGTGGTGGGCATCACGGGCGTCATCAACACGTGGGCCGACCTCGCGATCAAGTTCTGGCAGTTCGACCAGATGGCGGCCATGACCGCGCCTTATCGCGACCAGCCGCCGCTCGCGCCGGGCGAGAAGGGGTCGGTCGACAAGGCCATCCGCACCGCGCAGGCGACGCTGCCGAGCCTCGAGCTCTCGTTCGTCGCGTTCCCGGGCACGATCTTCTCGAGCCCGCATCACTACAACGTTTTCATGAAGGGCACGTCGCCGCTCACGAGCCGGCTCATCACGCCCGCGCTCATCGACGCGCGCACCGGCGCGCTGACCGATACACGGCCGCTGCCCTGGTACATCACGTCGATCCTCGTGTCGCAGCCGCTGCACTTCGGCGACTACGGCGGCATGCCGCTCAAGATCGTGTGGGCGCTGCTCGACGCCATCACGATCGTCGTGCTCGGATCGGGCCTCTACCTTTGGCTCGTCAAGCGTCGCCGCGCCGGGCCGGAGCTTGCGGGCGACGAGGCCGACGACGTCGCGGAGCCCGCTCCGCGGGCGCCCGCGATGGTGCGCGAGTCCGTGCACGCCCGCGGGGCGCGCTCGTGAAGCCGTCGCCCGTGACCGCGCGAGCGGAGCGCCACGCGTCGGCGGCCGCGCCGCGGCCCGGCACGTTCCGGCGCCTTTGGCTCTGGCCGGTGGTCATCGGCCTCGCGAGCCTCGTCGGGCTCCTGTCGGCGCTCGTCGGCGACGGCGTGTGGGACGCGCTGTCGTGGGTCACGCTCGGCATCCCGGTCGTCATCGCGGTCGTGGCATGGCGCCGGGCGGGCGTGCGGCGAGGGTAGGGCTCGTCGAGCCGACGCCCGGGCGCCCGGTGCCGCGGCGCTACCGCGGAACGCACATCGCGACCCGATCGTCGCCGTCGCCTTCCGCGATCCAGCCGCGCGCCACCATGTCGTCGCGAATCGTCCGCGACGTCGTGTAGCGATGATTCGCGTCGACCCGGTTGTCGAACAGGCGGTACAGCGGGCGCGTGCCGGCGGGGCATGATCCGCCCGTGGGGACGCTCGCGTAAAAGAAGCGCTCGTCCTCGACCACGAGACCCGGCACGCGCGAGCGTGCGGCGTCGCACTCCGCGGCATCGCGACCGAAGAAGTGCGAGTCCCCGAGGCCCGGCGGCAGGTAGTACCGACAGACGGCGGAGCGACCCTCGCCGGGCTTCGCGAACGCCTTGAACGCCTCGCCCGTGCGGCGCCACCCCCGGATGGCGATGCCCTCGTCGAGCGTCGCGATCTCCGCCGGAGCGCGGGTGATGAAGTAGTGATCCGCCGACGCGTTGTAGGTCTCGGCGACGACGATCTCGTCCGGCGCGAACTCGCTCGCGGTCAGTCGCGGGTCCGCGCCGAGCCGCGGCACGACGTGCCCGTCCGCCGCGACCTTCGCCGTGCGCGTGCCGTCGGGCGCGACGACCCCGATGGTCCCGTCGGCGTCCACCTCGATGCGATGCAGGTAGCCGGGTGTCTCGACGTCGTCGGAATCGTTGTAGCTGCCGATGGCGAGCACGACCTTGCCGGTGCCGTTGAACGACGGGTCGAG
>JBGAIS010000182.1:0-6807 GCA_044225355.1 Casimicrobiaceae bacterium
TTCGCCCCTGGGGGACCTCCCAAAATGTGTAACGGAGTTTGAGTGCGCCAAACGCCGGCGGCACCGGGAAGTCAGAAGGTGACAGGGGGATCGCGGCTTTCGTTCCCACCGGGTGTCAGATCGATCCTCATCCCGGTCGTGGCGGTTCCCACCGACGACAACTCCGAGGAAGGCAAGGCATGCGCATCAAGACCTAGCTCTCGCTTCGCTATGCGGCACCCTGGCCGCAAACCGCGCTCGCTCAATCGCAGCCCGCGGACACGCGCGCCCAGGACCCGTCGCGCATGATGGAAATCCGCAACTGGCAAACCGGACCCAGCGCGGGCGACGCTGCGTCCCGCGCGAACGTCGCGACACCCACCACGCCGGACGCCCAGCGCGCCCAGGACCTGCAATCGATGATGGAGATCAGGAACTGGCAATCCGGACCTTCGAGCGGCGATGCCGCGGCCAAGGCCGCAGCGACCCCGCCAGCGCAGGCACCCGTCCTGGCGGAACCCGGCGCCGCGCAGGAGCTCCGCGTCGAGTCGACGCCCTAGGCCTTCGCGCGCCTGCACGGCGACCTCTCGCGATGCCGCCGAGGTCGCAACGGGCGAACCAGGAAAAGACGGTGAAGGTCGTACGATCGTCAAGCCTTGCGGGGCGTCGGGTCGTCCAAGCCTCATCGCCCGTCCAGGAGAACGGCATGGAACCTGCCGGTTCGCGAGATGACGTACCCGCTTCCGCCTCGCCGGGGAGCTGGACCGATGCCCGCCTGCGCGTCGGTCAGGCGCTCGCCTGGATCCGCGGCATCCTTCGTGAAGGCGCCCGCGTCGGAAGCTTCGAGCCGGAGCTCGCCTGGCCGTCGGCCGAGGCCGATTTCTTCTTCACGAATCTCTCGCATGCGCTTCGGGTCGGGCAGTTCCCCACCCGCGACGCCTCGGGTGAGATGCACGACGTGCCGTGCCAGGGCTACGTCTACGCGAACGACCCCGCCGACCCGCTCGGCTTCGCGCTCTTCAAGGCGCTGTCTCCCGAGTTCTTCGAGCTCTGGCTCACCGCGGTCGATCCCGCCAGGCGCCGCCTCGGCATCGGCGCCGCGATGACGCGCGCGGTGCTCGCCACGCCGCCCGGTCGAGTGGCGTGGATCGCGCGGGTCAACAAGGCCGGCGACTACGCGCCCGCCATGGACCGGCTCCTGTGCGCCGTCGGCTACACGCGCGAGCGGCAGGGGGAGGAATTGACCTGGTACGTTCACAAGCGAGCCCCGGAAGCCTGCGGAGCTTCGTCCGCGTCGCCCCGTCCCTAGCGCCCGCCGCCGCGAGCGAGGTCAGTCCGCGGCCGCGACCACGGCGGAGTGATCGCCCTGCGTCCGTCGGATCCACGGTCCGATCTCCTCGGGCGGCATGGGATGCCCGAAGAGGTAACCCTGCAGCTCGTCGCAGGCGGCTGCCCGGAGCAGTCGCGCCTGCTCGGGCAGCTCGACGCCCTCGGCGACCACCTGCAAATTGAGCGTGCGGCCCAGCCCGATGATGGCCATCGTGATGGCGCGATCGCTCGCGTCGTCCAGCATGTCGTTCACGAAGGAACGGTCGATCTTCAGCTTGTCGATGGGGAAGCGCGACAGGTAGGTGAGGCTCGAGTAGCCCGTGCAGCGCCGTCGATCGACAGGAGGAGGCCGAGCGATTTCAGCGACTGCAGCAATCGCTGCGTGTTGTCGACGTTCTCCATGAGGATCGACTCGGTGAGCTCGAGCTCGATGTCCTCCGCGCGCACGCGATGGCGATCGAGGCAGCCCGCGATCATCGCCGCGAACCCCGGGTCGCGGAGCTGGAGCGCCGACACGTTGAGCGAGAGCGTGAAGCCGCGCTCCGAGCGCAGGCCTTCGGCCGTCCACTGCGCGAGGCGGCGGCAGGCCGTGTCGAGCACGAACGTCCCGATGGCGTGGATGAGGCCGCACTCCTCCGCGATCGGGATGAAGCGGCGCGGGGAGACCGAGCCCAGCTCCGGATGCTCCCAGCGCAGCAGCGCCTCCACGCCGCGCAACTCGCCGGTGGCCGCGTCGATGCGCGGCTGGTAGTGGAGCGCGAGCTCGTCCCGCTCGACCGCGGTGCGCAGCGCGGTCTCGAGCTGGAGGGCGCTCCTGCGCGCGGCGGTTCAACTCCTCGGTGAAGTAGCGCACCTGGTCCCGTCCCGACGCCTTCGCCTCGTACATCGCGACGTCGGCGTGACGCACGAGCTCGTCGATGTCGTGGCCGTCGGACGGGAACATCGCGACGCCGATGCTGCACGACACGTGCAGCACGTCGCCCAGGACGTCATGCGGCGCGCGCATCTGCGGCAGGATGCGCTGCTCCACGAGCCGCGACACCTCGTCCTCGTGGTCGATCGCCGCGAGGACCACGATGAACTCGTCGCCGCCCAGGCGACTCACGCAGGTCTCGCGCGCACCACCGAGAGCTGTTGCGCGACCGCGCGCAGCAGCGCGTCGCCGACGTGATGGCCGAGCGAATCGTTCACGTACTTGAAGCGATCGAGGTCGATGAACAGCACGGCGACCTTCTGCCGGGCACGCGCGGCCTGCTGCAGCGACAGGCGCAGGCGCTCGGTGCACAGCGACCGGTTCGGCAGGTCGGTGAGGACGTCGTGATGCGCGAGGTAGCGAATGCGCTCCTCGCTCTGCTTGCGGTCCGTGATGTCGATCGAGATGCCGATGTAGTGCGAGATGGCGCCCAGCGAGTCGAACACCGCGGTGAGCGCGAGCCAGGCCGGGTACGTGCCGCCCGCGCGACGCGCGACCCAGACCTCGCCCTGCCATTGCCCGCGCGCGTCGACATCGCGCCACCAGGGCTCGCTCGCGTCCTTGCCGGGCGAGTCGGCGCGCAGGAACGCCGGCAGCTCGCCCACCACGTCGCGATATTCCGTACCGCGCTGCGGCAGAAGGCGCGGTTGACCGAGAGGAGCCGGTGCTGCCCGTCCATGATCATGATGCTCTCGGACGAGGCCTCGAACACCTTGGCCCAGAGCTCGAGGCGCTGCTCCATGGATTTCAGGTGATTGACGGGCGCGAACGCCGTGAGCACGGCGTCCTGCCCGAGGTAGGTGAGGCGACGCGCGGAGAGCACCGCCCACGAGGCCTCGCGATGGCCCCGCCAGCGCACCTCGAACTCGTCGACGACGCCGCGATCGGCGAGCTGGGCAAAAAGCCGCGACCGCGTGCCCGAGTCGAGGCCGCGGTTCCACGGGTCGTCGCCCTTGCCGTCGAGCCATGCTTCCGCCGGCTGGTTCGCGTGGAGCACGTCGTGATTGGGGATCGAGGTCACGACGAGCGGGATGGGGATGGCGTCGACGAGCTCCTGCTGCGCCGCGGCCGTCGCGCGCGCTCGCGGCCAGCTCCTGCTCCACGCGCCGCGTGCGGTCGAGCCTGTCGAGCATGTCGTTGAAGGCGGTGACGAGGCGCCCGATCTCGTCCTGGCTCGACCAGCGCGCGCGAAGCGAGTAGTCGCCCCGCCTGCAGCTCCGCGGTCGGCGCGACGTCGCAGCCGGTGGCCACCGCCCGTGGCGTGCGATCTGCCTCGACGAAGAACACGGCGGTCGGAGGAGGCCCAGGAGCAGCAGCGTCGTGCCGAGTGCAGCCACATGCGCACGAAGAAGGCGTGGACGCGCGCGTCGAGGAGCGCCAGGACTCGTCGTTGGCGGCGCGCCACGTCACGCCCAGCGTGTCGATGAGCCGCGCACGGGCGGCGACGACGGGCGGCCACAGCTCCGCCGGCATCGAGCCGTCGACGTACCGGCGAGCGGCCGAGCGATAGGCGTCGATGGCCGCGGCGAGCTCGACGCGCGAAGGATCGAGCGCGACGCGAAGCTCGGGCTTGCCCGCCGCGAACGCTTCGGCGTAGTCGCTATCGATGCCCCTGGCCACGGCAGGCCGGCGGCTTCCTGGATGAGGTACTGCGTGCGCTCGACGGCGGCGGCACCCGCCTCGCCGGCGCTGTGGCCCGCCAGGCGGTCGCTGATGCCCATCTCGATGTCGAGCACGTCCGGGAACCGCAGCAGGAGCAGCGACATCGTGTAGTAGCTGTCGAGGTCGGGTCGAGGATGAGGTTGGACTGGTTGCCGAGGCGCGTCACGAGCGCGCGCCCTTTCTCGAAGCGCGGCGGCTGCGATGCCGGGCGGTCAGCCGGCGCGCGCCCGCGAGGTCGCCGAGCGACTGCGCGAAGGCGCCCTCGAGCCCGGCGCTCTGCATGCCCGCGCCGTCGCGGGCTTCGGCCGCGCGAAGCGGCGCGACGTGCGCGGAGACGCTCTCCGGCGCCGAGCCGGGACGGGCGGAGCGCGCCACGTCGAGGAGCGCGTCGCGCACCACCGCGATGTACGCGTTACCCGCGATCTCCTTCCGCGCGAAGTCGATCGCGATGAACTTCTCGTTGATGAGGATCGCGGAGATGAAGATCACCGCGGAGAGGTCGAGCAGGTAGATGAGCAGCAGCTTCCGCCCAACGGAAAGGCGTCCGAGCAGGTTGGCGAAAGTGCGGACCATGGCGAGTCGAGGGATCGCTGGGCGCGACGCGAGCGCCCGGAGCACGCGCCGTGGGACCGCGCCTCGCCGGGCTCATCTGGGCAATGCCCCTGCCGTGCAACAACCATGCCGTCGAGCGAGGCGGGGACGTATGCGGCGCGCACCGCTCCGTCGACGCACCAATGACGGGCAAACGCGACGCGCCGCACGAAGTTCGGGCAGGGTGTCGGCCCGATCGACTCGCTGCCTGGCCTCGGGCATCCTGTGGCCGCGCATCGGCGCGCAAGTGATGGGCGAGACGGCGCCGGCCCTACGGCAAACAGTGCCGCCGGTGCGCGGGACGACGGGCGCTACGCGATACCGGTCAGTCGACCGTCGCGCCGGATTCCTTGACGACCTTGGCCCACTTGGCGGCCTCGGCCTTAGTGAACGCCGCGAACTGCTCGGGCGACTCGCCGACGTTCTCCGACCCCGTGTCGTGCAGGACCTTCTGCCACTCCGGGCCCTTCATCACCTTGAGCGCGGCCGCGTTGAGCTTGGCGACGACGTCGGCGGGCGTCTTCGCGGGCGCGAAGAAGCCGTACCACGCGTAGGACTCGAACCCCGGCATGCCGGCCTCGGAGAACGTGGGCACGTCGGGCAGCACCGACGAGCGCTTGGCGCTGGTGATGGCGATGGCCTTCACCTTGCCGGCCTTGATCATCGGGAGGATCGCGATGGCGCTGTCGAACATGATCGGCACGTGGCCGCCGACGAGGTCGGTGATGGCCGGCGCGGAGCCCTTGTACGGCACGTGGATCATGTCGAGCTTGGCCGTCGACTTGAAGAGCTCGCCCGTGAGGTGCTGGGGTGTGCCGTTGCCCGACGACGCGTACTGGATCTTGCCCTTCTGCGAGTTGACGTACGCGATGAGCTCTTTGAGGTTGTTGGCCGGCACCGACGGATGCACCGCGAGGATCAGCGGCACGCGCAGGAGGTTCGTGATGGGCGTCAAGTCCTTCGGCGGATCGAAGGGCATTTCCTTGTACAGGCTCGGGTTGATCACGATGGGCGCGCTCGACGTGATGAGCAGCGTGTAGCCGTCGGGTGCGGCCTTGGTGACCATCGCGGTGCCGATGTTGCCGCCGGCGCCGCCGCGGTTGTCGATGACGAACGATTGCTTGAGCTCGTCGCCCAGGCCCTTCGCCATCGGACGCGCCGCGATGTCCGACGGCCCGCCCGGCGGCCAGGGGACGATCACCGTGACGGTCTTGCTGGGATAGGCCTGCGCGAGGGCGGCAAGGGGCGCGAGGGCGAAAAGGACGGCCGCGGTGACGAGGGCGCACGCCCGGGCGATGTAAGCCATGGAGGTCTCCAGCGAGAGCGAATCGTGAGCCGCCAATGATACGCTAGGGCCTCATGGCCTCGATGATGAGCGACCCCCGCGTCTTCTTCGCCGCCGAGCGCACGCTCCTCGCGTGGGTGCGCACCGGGCTCACGATCATGGCGTTCGGCTTCGTCGTCGCGCGCTTCGGGCTCTTCCTGCGGCTCATCGCGCAACAGCAGGGCTTGGGGCTCGCGCAGGCCGAGATGCACCACCGCGTCTCGAACGTCGTCGGCATCGCGCTCGTGCTCGTCGGCGTGGGGTGCATGATCGTCGGCGCCGTCCAGCACCGGAGCTACGTCGCGACGCTGCCGCCGCAGGACGTCCCGCGCTCGCACGCCCCCGCCTATCCCGTCACGCTCGCGATCGTCCTCGCCGTGATGGGCGTCGTCCTCGCCGCCTACCTCGCGATTTAGGGAGGGTCGGCGTCGAGCTGATTCCCGGCGGGCCGGGGTCGACTCGAGTGTCCCAGGGTCGTTCCCGCCGCGCGATGGCGATGCGCCCCCGCAGCGACCGCTCGCGCGCCGCATCGCGCCGTTCGTAAGTCGGAGCGCCGCGCCGGCCGCGACCGCGCTATGGTCCCATCATGCTCCAGCCTGCCCACGTCGGTCACCTCGCGATGCTTCGCTCCCTCATCCGCCAGGGAGCGCAGGACGGCAGCTTCGACCGCGAGCTGGGCGCGTCCTCGCCCGAGGCCGAGGCATTCTTCGCGAAGCTGAAGCGCGCGCTCGTCACCGGCTACTTCGTCGAGGAAGGCCGCTCCGGCCGCATCGACACGGTAGCCGTGCCGGGCTACGTGTTCTGGCCCGACGGCCGCAACTCGGGCGGCCAGCCCGCCGGCTTCGGGCTCTTCCGCGCGATCGAGGGCGGCTACGAGCTCTGGCTCGCGGGCATCGACCTCGGGCTGCGCGGCGGCGGCCACGGGCGCGCCCTGCTCGCCGCGCTCTTC
>JBGAIS010000183.1:0-7792 GCA_044225355.1 Casimicrobiaceae bacterium
GACTTGATTCACCGGCGACGCCGAGCCCGGCGTTTGACGCAGGCCGCTCCTGCGGAATCGACACTACGCCTTTCCTCCACGCGAGTGATGTAATCGACTCGCGAGAAGCCGCGCGCCGCGAGCGCGCGCCCGCCTTCGTGAGCGAGGAGCCCGTTTGAAAGCAGTCGTCATCGAGCCGCGCGACGGCGGCGCGACGCTGGCCGTGCGCGACGTCCCCGAGCCGACGCCCAAGCCCAGCGAAGTGAAGGTCGCGGTGCGCGCGGCGGGCGTCAACCGCGCCGACCTGCGCCGGGCCGTGACGCACTTCGCATCGTCGGAAGGCAAGGGCGCCGCCGCCATCGCGGGGCTCGAGATGACCGGCGAGGTCGTCGCGACGGGCGCGGACGTGCGCGAGCTTCGCGTCGGCGACCGCGTCATGGCGATGACGGGCAGCGCCTATGCCGACTTCGTGTGCATCGACGCTCGACTCGCGCTGAAGGTGCCGCCGACGCTCGACTGGGTGCGCGCCGCCGCGATCCCCGTGTCGTACATCGCCTCGCACGACGCCCTCGCCAACGCGGGCGCGCTGCGCGAAGGCGAGAGCGTCTTCATCAACGGCGCGAGCTCGGGCGCGGGCATTGCCGCCGCGCAGATCGCGCGATGGCTGGGCGCGCGCGTGGTGCTCGGTACCGCCGGGTCGGACGACAAGCTCCGGCGCCTGCGCGACGTGGGCTGCGACGACGTCATCGACCATCGCGCCGGCCACGTGGCCGCCGCCGTGCGCGCGCGCACCGACGACAAGGGCGCCGATCTCGTGATCGACATCGTCGGCGGCGAGCAGGCGATGGTCAACGTCGACGCCGCCGCGATCGGCGGGCGCATCGTGTGCCTCGGACGCGTCGCCGGAGCGCGCGGCACCCTCGACTTCGACGAGTTCTCGCGCAAGCGCGTGCGCATGATCGGCGTCACCTTCCGCACGCGCACCTTCGCCGAGCGCGTGCAGGCGGTCGCGTCGTTCGCGCACGCGGTGCTTCCCGCCATCGCGAGCGGCGCCATCGCCCCCGTCATCGACCGCGTCATGCCGATGTCCGACGCCGACGCCGCGCAGGCGTACATGCGCGGCAACGGCCATTTCGGCAAGATCGTGCTGACCGCATGAGGATATCGCCGTGACGCGACCCTGCGTGTTCGTAGGCAGCGACTTCATCCTGGACGACGTGCTCGACCAGGTCGCGCAGCAGCTGGGCGCCGGCGGCGCCGCGATCGTCCGCGGCCCGCGCGCGACGCCCACCGAGCATCCTAGGTACACGCCGGACCTGTACGCGACGCTCTTCGGCCGCGCCGACGTGATCCTCGTGACGACGCGCGTGAAGGTGCCGTACGTGCTCCTCGACGCGGCGCCGCGGCTTCGCGCCGTGGTGTTCCCGAGCATCGGCGTCGACACGCTCGACGTGCCCGACGCGACGCGTCGCGGGCTCATGGTCGCGCACGGGCCCACGCCGGAGAACTTCATCGCCATGGCCGAGAGCACCGTGATGCTGGCCTCCGCGATGATGCTCGAGCTGCACAAGAAGGAGCGCGAGCTGCGCGAGCGACTTCCGCGGCCGCTCAAGCAAAGCGCCCGCATGCTCCACGGCAAGACGCTGGGGCTCGTCGGCCTGGGCCGGATCGCGCGGGCCGTCGCGCAGCGGCTCGCGGGCTGGGGCGTGCGCATCGTCGCCCACGATCCGCACGTCGACGCCGCCGACGTTCCCGACGGCGTGACGCTCGTCGACTTCGCGACGTTGCTGCGAGAGAGCGACGTCGTGAGCCTGCACGTCGTGCTCGACGAGACGACGCGCAAGCTCATCGGCGCCAGCGAGCTTCGCGCGATGAAGCCCACCGCGTTCCTCATCAACACGTCGCGCGGCGGCGTCGTCGACGGCGAGGCGCTCGCGCAGGCGATCCGCGAGCGATGGATCGAGGGCGCGGCGATCGACACCTTCGAGATCGAGCCGCTGCCTGCCGACAGCCCGTTGCGGACGCTCGACAACGTCATCCTCACGAACCACAGCGTCGGCCACACGCGCGAGATCTACGAGTCGCTCGTGCCGGCGGCGGTGACCAACGTCCAGCGCATCCTCGAGGGCCGCATGCCTCTGTATCCCAAGAATCCGGAAGTGGAGCCCGCGTGGCGCGCGCGGCTCGCCATGCTCGGCTCGCGCGAGGCCGCGGCGTGATCGTCGAGCATCTCGCCGGCAACGAGATCCAGCGGGCGCGCGGCTACTCGCCCGCCGTGGTGACGAAAGGCGGACGCGTCGTGTGGCTTTCCGGGCACGTGGCGCCCACCGACCGCGACGGCCGCGACCTCGCGCACGACTTCGGCGCGCAGGCGCGGCGCGTGTTCGAGCTCCTGGAGGAAACGCTCGCGCGCGCCGGCGGCTCGCTCGCGGACATGGTCTCGATGACCGTGTACGTGACGAGCGCGGCCGACATCGAGCCGTTCCTCGCCATCCGCGCCACGCTCTTTGGCGACGGTCGATGCCCGAGCAGCGCGCTGCTCGTGGTCAGCGGCTTCGCGCGCCCGTCCATCCGCGTCGAGGTCCAGGGCGTGGCCGTCGTCGAGGAGGCAACGTGAGGATCACCCGCGTCGAGATCGAGCTCGCCAACCTGCCGCCGCTGGTCGAGCGGACCAATGCCGTGCGCACGATGTCGCGACAGGAGACGCCGATCGTGCGCGTGTTCGACGCCGACGGCGCGATGGGCGTCGGCTACAGCTGGACGCACGGGCAGGGCGCGTCGTCCATCGTCGCGTTGCTGCGCGATCACCTCGCGCCGCGGCTCATCGGCAAGGACGCCGACCGCATCGAGGCCGTGTGGCAGGACCTCTACCGCGGCACGCACGCGCTCGCGATCGGGCCCGTCACCTCGCTGGCCATCGCGGCGATCGACGTCGCGCTGTGGGACCTCAAGGGCAAGCGCAACGGCGAATCGCTCTGGCGCATGGCCGGCGGCTTCAAGGCGTCGATGCCCAGGCACGCGAGCAGCAGTTCGCGGGCACCAAGCTCAAGGTCGGCAAGCCCTCGCTGCGCGAGGACGTGCAGCGCCTGCGCGCGGTGCGCGAGGCCGTCGGCGACGACTTCGAGCTCATGGTCGACGCGAACCAGTGCTTCGCGTTCGCCGAAGGCGTTCGTCGCGCGCGTGCCTTCGAGGAATTCGACCTGGGCTGGATCGAGGAGCCGTTCCCCGCGGAAGACGTGCAGGGCCATGCCGAGCTTCGCGCGGCGACGAGCACGCCCATCGCCAACGGCGAGAGCCTCTATCACCCCGGGCAGTTCCGCGACTACTTCATGCGCGGCGCGTGCTCGATCACGCAGCCGGATATCGCGCGCATCGGCGGCATCACGCCGTTCCTCAAGGTGGCGCACATGGCCGAGGCGTGCAACATCGTCGTGTGCCCGCACTACCTCATGGAGCTGAGCCTTTCGCTCGCGTGCGGCATTCCGAACGGCGCGTGGCTCGAGTACATCCCCCAGCTCGAGCTCATCACCGACAGTCGCGTCGAGGTTCGCGATGGCCACGCGAGAGCCTGGGACCGGCCCGGCACGGGTATCGAATGGAACGCGCAGGCGATCGCGAAGTACGCCGCGATCGACAGGATCGTCATCGAGGCGCCGTAACCGGCAAGGAGGAACGCATGAGATCGAGCAGGCTTTGGCGCGCGCTTGCGCTGGCAGCGGGCATTGCGATCGCCCATACGGTTGCGGCGCAGGTGATTCCGCCGGACAAGACGATGCGCATCGTCACCATCAACGCGCCGGGAGGCGCGGCAGACTTCGCCTCCCGGCTCGTCGCCGAGCGCCTCTCGCAGCGCCTCGGCCGCCCGGTGGTGGTCGAGAACAAGCCGGGTGCGGCCGGCAACGTCGCCACGCAGTACGTGATGAGCCAGCCGCCCGATGGCACCACGCTGCTCCTCACGTCGAACAACCACACGCTCAACTCCGTCCTCTACAACCCCAAGCCGTACGACGCGCTCACCGATCTCGTGCCGGTGATCTACGTAGCGCACGGGCCGAGCGCCATCATCGTCAACGCGAGCATGCCGGCCAAGAACCTGAAGGAGCTGGTCGCGCTGGCCAAGGCGAGCCCCAAGAGCCTGAGCTTCGGCACCGGCGGCATCGGCAACCCCAATCACATCGCCGCCGAGCTCCTCAAGATCGAGACCGGCGCGCCGCTCGTGCACGTGCCGTACAAGGGCTCCGTGCCCGCGATCACCGACCTCATGGGCGGGCAGATCGACATGGTGTTCACGACGCTGCCTTCCGTCACCTCGCACCTCAAGTCGGGGCGCCTGCGCGCCATCGCCGTGAGCAGCGAGAAGCGATGGCCCGGCACGCCCGACGTGCCCACCATCGCCGAGGCGGGCGTCCCCGGGTACAAGTACGACGTATGGCTTGCCATCTTCGTGCCCAAGGGCACGCCGCCCGCCATCGTCAACTACCTGCACGACAACATCGCCGCCGCCATCACCTCCGACGAGGCGCGCGAGAAATCGCTTGCGCAGGGCTTCGAGCCCGGGACCATGTCGGTCGCGGAGTTCGCCGCGTTCGTCCGCTCCGACCTCGAGCTTTCCACGCGCATCGTCAAGGAATCGAAGATGCAGCCCGAGTAAGCGGGGGTCGCCATCGCCGCATCACGCAGGGAGAACGTCATGAGGAAGCTCACGCTCGTCGCCGCCTTCGCCGCGCTCGCCGTCGGCGCGCCGGCACATGCGCAATCGCAGGCGCAGAAATTTCCCGAGCACGCCGTCAAGATCATCGTCGGCTTCCCGCCCGGCGCGGGGTCGGACAATCTCGCGCGATTCATGGGCAAGGGCCTGAGCGAGATCTGGAAGCAGCCCGTCGTCATCGAGAACCGCCCCGGCGCCGGCGGCAACATCGCCGCCGAAGCCGTGGCCAAGGCGCCGCCCGACGGCTATGCGCTGCTCCTGTACAACAACAGCTACGCGATGAACGTCGCGACGACGAAGACGCTCCCCTTCGACGTCAGCAAGGACTTCGCCCCCGTGGGCACGGTCGCGATCTCGTCGATGCTCGTCATCGTCAACAACGACCTGCCCGCGAAGAACGTGAAGGAGCTCGTCGCGCTCGCGAAAGCCAAGCCCGGATCGCTCAACGTCGGGTCGTCGGGCATCGGCACGCCGCAGCATCTCGCGGCCGAGCTCTTCAAGTCGATGGCCGGCGTGGACATGACGCACGTCCCGTACAAAGGCGCCGTGCCCTCCGTGACCGGGCTCATGGGCAACGAGATCCAGGTCCTGTTCGGACCCACGGGTTCGGTGCTGCCTTTCGTCAAGGACAACCGCGTGCGCGCCATCGGCATCACCACGCTGAAGCGCAGCCCCGACTTCCCGGACATAGGCACCGTCGCGGAGGCGGGCTACGAGGGCTTCGACGTCGGCGTCGTGTACGGCATGCTCGCGCCGCGCGGAACGCCGCCCGACATCGTGCGCAAGATCGCGCGCGACTTAGCCTCGCTGCTCGACAATCCCGACAACCTCAAGTACCTCTCCAACTCCGGCCTCGATCCCACGGCGATGAGCCCCGAGGCGTTCGACAAGCAGATCAAGGGCGAGGTCGCGCGCTGGCTCGACGTGGGCAAGCGCGCCAAGCTGCAGCAGGATTGAAGGAGCCGACGATGGACGCGATCGAGACCTCCGCACTCGCCGACGTGATGGACCAGATCGGGCTGCCCGACCAGGTCGTCGCGCGCGAGATTCGCGCGATGACGCCGAGCTCCACCTTTCACGGACGCGCCGCGTGCGTGCGATTCGCGCCGCTCGACGGCGGCAAGTCCGCCACCGCGAGCCCCAAGGACGATTTCTCGGCCATCGATGCCCTCGCGCGCGAGGGTGTGGTCATCGTCATGCAGGTCGACGGCGCCTTCGCCGGTGCGGTCCTCGGCGGCTTCATGACCCGCGAATACGCGCGCCGCGGCGCCGCCGCCGTGCTCACCAACGGCGTCATCCGCGACGTCACCGAGCTCGGTACCCTCGGCCTGCCGTGTTCGCCGCCAGCGCGTGCCCCCATCAACGGTGCGCAGCGGTTGCACCGTGCGGCGATCGATACCACCGTGCTTCGCGGCGCCAACGGCAACGACGTCGTCGTGGATGCCGGGGATATGTCGGCGACGCCGGCAACGTGATCGATCGTCCCCGCCGCGACCCCGACGTACTCGACGCATCCCCGACGCGTGTCCGCAGTCGAGCGCGACGTGGCGAAGATGCAGGGCGGGATGCCGCGGTGCAGGCGCTGGCGGCGACCGGTTTAGGCACCTGGCGGGCTGAAGGTGACGCTGGCGGAGCAGGGTACGTGCCAGGTTGGGGAGGTCGGTGGCGGTGGGACGGCGGATGGGCGGTGGGAGCCCTCCGTTATAATTCCCAAGTTCTCTTCCCCCAGGGCCGTTAGCTCAGCTTGGTAGAGCAGCGGACTTTAATCCGTTGGTCACTGGTTCCGTCCCGTTTACGGCTACCAATAAAACAATAACTTGCCAGATTCGCGCTCGGCACGCCTTAATTTGCCATACTATCGCCACCGACCAGCGCGTTTACTGACGTGGCAAACATCCGCAGAAGCGTGGCAGGTCGTTCTCCGTTCCAGATATGCACCGGTATCCCCTGCGGACCTTCGACTCGAAGACGGAGGCACAGGCATGGGCGAAGGAGACCGAGTCGCAAATGCTGCGACAGCCGCCTGAGATAATAGTCAGCGTTCAGGTTGACGCTCTGCGATGCCTTACAACGCTACGGCGACGAGATCTCCGTGCACAGAAAGGGATCTTCGCAGGAACTTGGTCAGGTCAGGCGCTGGCAGGCGCATCACCTCGCCCGCGATGTGGGCAACCTAGCCGGGGGCGGCTTCGCTGCGTATCGCAACGAGAAGCGGAAAGCGGGAAAAGCTGAGAACACGATCCGCCTAGATTTATCGATCATCTCCCATCTCTTCAACATTGCGCGGAAAGGAACATGCCCCTGCAATCCGATAGGCTTGTGCAAATGCCTAGAGGGTCAACAAGCGGCAGCGCCGGGTGTCTCCGGAGGAAGTGCGTCGCATCATTCAAGCGACGGAAAGCACAACATTAGCGAAAATTCTAAGACTTGCGCTTGAAACTGCAATGCGTCGCGCGGAGATCGCAGCAATGTCTTGGGAAAACATCGATCTCGGTGCCCGCGTTGCTAACTTGCCGGACACCAAAAATGGTGAACCACGCGACGTTCCGCTTTCGTCAGAAGCGGTCGCGATACTCGAATCAGTCGGGGCTCGCCGCGAGGGGCGTGTGTTTGAAATCACACCGGGTGCAGTTTCAAAGGCGTTCGCGCGAGCTACAAAGCGCGCGCGGCAGATGTATGAGCAGGAATGTCGCGAGAGAGGTACCGCTCCTGACGCAAAGCTTTTGATGGATCTGCACTTCCATGATTCTCGTCACGAAGCGACAAGCTCGCTGTTTGAGAAGGGTTTGGATGTCATGGAAGTTGTGGCGACGACAGGCCACCGCGATCTCCAAAGCATGAAGCGGTACACCCATCTGAAGGCAACGAACATTTCGACCAAGCTCGACACTCTAGCTTCGGGCTCGAGTATGGCCGACGCGACGGCCAAGCACCCTGGTGTCAAGCTTCGTGAGTACGCCACATCGTGCGACAACCTGCAGGCATTGTCTGAGCGAGTCGGCGTCCCACTCGTCGAGCTAGAGAACGTCATTGCCGAACGCTCGCGTGTGGACGCGTCCCTAGCGCTCCGACTGGAACGGCTTGGACCCCGTGCCGAAATATGGC
>JBGAIS010000184.1:0-9518 GCA_044225355.1 Casimicrobiaceae bacterium
AGCGCGGCCGAGAGGCCCCGCTCGACGAGTGCGTCGCCCTCGGCGAGGAGCGCCGGCCCGTCGCCCGCGGCAAGCGCGTCCGCGATGCGATAGACGTACTCGCGATCCACCGTGCCGAGCATGGTGCGCACGACGCTCTCCTTGACCTCGCCGCCGCCGAACGCGATGGCCTGGTCGAGGAGCGAGAGCCCGTCGCGAAGCGAGCCTTGCGCCGCACGCGCGATGAGCGCCACCCCGCCCTCCTCGTGCGCGATCCCCTCCTCGCTCAGGATGTGCGAGAGGCGCGCGCCGATCACCGGCTGCGACAGCGGCTTCAGGTTGAACTGCAGGCAGCGCGACAGCACCGTCACCGGGATCTTCTGGGGATCGGTCGTGGCGAGCACGAAGCGCACGTGCTCGGGCGGCTCCTCGAGCGTCTTCAGCATCGAGTTGAAGGCCGCCTTCGACAGCATGTGGACCTCGTCGATGAGGTAGACCTTGTAGCGCCCCGCGGTGGGCGCGTAGCGCGCGTTGTCGAGGATCTCGCGCATGTTGTCGATGCCGGTGTTCGACGCGGCGTCGAGCTCGAGGAGGTCGACGAAGCGCCCGGCGTCGATGTCCTTGCACGCGGGGCACTCGCCGCACGGCGTGGCCGTGGGTCCGTTCACGCAGTTGAGGCACTTCGCGAGGATGCGCGCGATGGTCGTCTTGCCGACGCCGCGGGTGCCCGTCAGGAGATAGGCATGATGCAGGCGCCCGCGCGCGAGCGAGTTCGACAGCGCCGTGACGACGTGCCCCTGGCCCGAGAGGTCGGCGAACGTCGCCGGCCGCCATTTGCGCGCGAGGACCTGGTAGCTCATCTACTCATTATGGGGCCGACCCGCGCCGTTCCCACGCCCGGGCGATCGCGGCGGGATCGCGCGGGGCGGCGCAGCGAAGGGCAGCGCAAGGCATAGGTGGCGAGCCGTGATCCCGGCACTTGCAGGACATCGCTGTGGCTGCTTCCTTCCGGACCTGACCAGGTTCACGAGCCTGCAATGCGGGGCGACCCGCCGTTGTCGGGGGTGCTGCGCAAAGGAGCGATTATACCGTGAGGCGCGCGAGCCGCCGGGGGCCTTCGGCTCCGGGCATCGGCTCGGCCAGGCGCCGACGCGAAACCGCCCGCGGGAACAACGGCATGCGCCCTCGGGCCCGATCGGCGTCAAGCCGCGACCCCGTGGCGAACGTGGCTATAATCCCCGCCTCCCCGCGGTTGCCGGGTGCGATGGAGCGTTCCGCTCGCAAGCATGCCGATCCGAAGCCAGCAACGCCGGCAGTTCATCGTCGCTCACGCGCGTCTCGCGGGCATCGTGCTCGCCGCGGCCGCGCTCCTGCTGTGCGATCCGGCCGACGATCGCCATCCTCCTCTCGAGCACACGCTCGTCGTCGCGGTCCTTGCCCCCGCGTCGGCACTCGACGCGTCCGCGGGGGTCGAGCAGGCGCTGGTCGAGCGCTACGCCGCCGACCGCGGCCTCGCCATCGAGGTCGTCGGCGTCGAGAGCGCCCTCGACCTCTTCCGCAAGGTGGCCACGGGGGAGGCGCACGTCGGCATCGGCAGCGCGGGCGTCACGCGCAGCGTGTTCGCGGGATTCGACATGGCGTTCGCGGCGGGTCCCTCGCTCGAGCTCGCGTGGGCCGTCGCGCCCAACCTGCGCACGCTGCGCGACGACCTGCAGCAATTCTTCGTGACGGCGCGCCGTGATGGCGCGCTCGGCGCGCGCGACGCTTCGGACCTCGACGCGTCCGAGGTCGCGGCCTTCGAGGCGCGGATGCGCGCGGCGCTGCCCCGCTACCAGGCCTCGCTCGAGGAGACCGCGACGCTCGCGGGCCTCGACTGGCGTCTCGTGGCCGCCGTCGCCTACCAGGAGTCGCAGTGGGACCCGGCCGCGACGAGCGAGACCGGCGCGCGCGGCTTCATGCAGCTCACCGGGCAGACGGCGCAGCAATTGCGGGTGGTCGACCGCCTCGATCCGTACGCGAGCATCGCCGCCGCGTGGCGCGCTCCGCATCGTGGCCTTCTCCGAGGACGTGGCTCGCGCTCGCGGCGTTCAACATCGGCGTAGTCACCAGGACGTCGCCCCAGCAGCGCCAGAAGCCGACCTTGATCGCTGGGACGAGGCCAGGCGCTGTTGCCCGCGCCGCCCGAGCGCCACCGCTCCACGGCTACAGCGCGGCGGCATGCCGGTCGCGTCGTCGACCGCCTGCGCACAGACCATCCACGCCTCCCACGCGCGCCTGACCGCCTGCTCCTCGCCAACCCTGGAGGACGCGTAGCTCGCGTAGAACGAGCGCATGCCCGCAACAGGCTCGTCGCGGCCTGCGCAGACATTCCTGCACGTCGGCGCTCGCCGACCCGGCCCCGAGCGCGTCTCTATCGAGGACCTGACCTCGCCCGAGCAGCACCAGGCGGCAACACGGTGATCGTGCCCATCGGTGTTGCACCGGCGAGAACGGCGTACATGGCGATCGGCAATACGGGTTCGCGCGCTGTCGGAGCGCGTGGCCTTCCTGCTGTGGCACGCGGTGGTCGCGCCTGCATCGGCAATGCCCGAATCATACTGGAGCTACGCGGGCACCATCGACGTTGCCGCTGTGCGTACCGCGGCGTCGAGTCGGCGCAGCTTCCGCACGTCCGGCTTCCGCAACATCGTCTTCCCGCATGGGTGACAATGGCAGGCGTGACAACCTCGCCGTCGCGAGCAAGCCTGGATCGCGAATGGGTAGGCCGGCGGCGTCCTCTCGCGCGACGCGCTGCCGCACAGCGCGCCGACGGGCTTCGCCGACTACCTGCGAAGCAGGGCTGCGCGGTCGGAGATCGGCCTGCATCGCGCCCCTGGGCTGACCTCATGCCTGGCCGATCCGCGCTCCGGTTCACGCCGACCGCATGAAGCCAGCAGGCGTCACCGGCGATCCGACGCACGCGACGCCTGGCGACGCGGGTGTCGACGCCATCGTGGAGCCAGATCAGCCAGACCGCGATATCGCGCCGCCACGCGGCATTGAGACAGGCCTGGCTGGTGGTTTCCCGTGAAGTCTGCCGCAATCCCCGCCCTCGCCATCTCGACCGCGCTCGCCTTGCGCGCCCGCGGTGACTACGGTTCAGTACGCCAGTCGATCCCTGCACCTCTACAGCGAGACGGCCCTCCATGCAACCTGATGCGGCGAATGCACCGCCGCGCGTGTACAGCCCTACATCCAGCCTGAACATCGCATGATCGATCCAAGGAGTTCACCGCCGTCGGCGGTGTCTACCGGCTCAACCTGCACGTCAGCCGGAGACGCTGTGGGTCGCGAACAACGCCGAGGAACACGAACAAGGCAGCGTGACTTCACCGACCCCGCAACCGGCAAGGCGGGCAAGGCCATCCCCGTCGACGATCCGTACAACATGTATTTCACGCCCGACGGCAAGTCGGCGGGATCAGCCGCCGAAGCCAGAAGGCCGACTCGCGACCTGGAAGACGATGCGCTCCAGCACGGATCGACGTCCCGAAGTGCGCGGCATCAATCACGCGGATTTCTCGACACGGCCGCTTCAAGATCTTCACCTGCGAGTTCGCGGCACGCGGAAGATCGACATGGTCGAGCGCAAGGTGCTGGGGTGCAAAGCACGCAGGTCATCCAGCCCGGGCGCCCACCAAGATCGTGAAGGGGCCGAGCGTGACGAGAATTCATCTGCACCACGTGAAGGCATGATGACCGCGCCCTGCCCGGCAGTTCTTGCCGTCGCGGACATGATGGCCGACGGCACCGTGGACCTGCCACGTTCCGCCAGGTGTACTCGTCGAGACGGGTAAGGCACGCACGGCCTTTACCTCGCGCGACGGGATTTAGCCCATGTACAATCGTACTGAAATCCACGGCCTGCCAGGGCAAGGGCGGCGGGTGATCGACGTAGGACTCGCGATGGCAAGGTCGCCTTCAACTGCCCATCCGGGGGCGGCAGCCCTGACATGGGCAACGGCCGCCGAGGCGGGTTCTGGCTATCGGGACGCGCATGAACGTCGTGTACGCGTTCTGGACACGTCGAGCGGCGAGGTGAGCGGTGATTGCAAGGAGCCGCACGGGAAGCTGACGGTGCTGCAGGGAGGTATCTGCTAAAGCGCTACGGGGGCAGGAGGTATCCTGTCACTCTGACCCTTCCCGGAGAGGGAGGATCCTCACGTGAAGCTGCCTTCCACCGCGGCGCCCGAGCTGCCTCCACCTCGAGCCGTTTCCATCGCGGCGCCTGAGCCGCCTGCTCGCGGCGGCCTGAGCCGCCTCCACCATCACGCCCGTGCCCTCTGCCGGAGGGCCGCTCCTATCGCGGCAGAATTGATTGTGCGTCTTCCCGCCCATGTAGGGCCGCAGCGCCTCCGGCACCATCACCGACCCGTCGCCCTGCTGGTAGTTCTCCAGGACCGCGACCAGCGTTCGCCCTACCGCAAGGCCCGACCCGTTGAGCGTATGCACGAGCTCCGGCTTGCCTTGCGCGTTGCGAAAGCGCGCCTGCATGCGACGCGCCTGGAACGACTCGCAGTTGCTGCACGAGCTGATCTCGCGATACGCGCTCTGGCCCGGCAGCCACACCTCGAGGTCGTACGTCTTCGCCGCCGCGAAGCCGATGTCGCCCGTGCACAGCGCCATCACGCGATACGGAAGCCCGAGCCGCTGCAGGATCACCTCGGCGTGACCGGTGAGCTCCTCCAGCGCCTCGTATGACGTGTCGGGGTGCACGACATGCACGAGCTCCACCTTGTCGAACTGGTGCTGGCGGATCATCCCGCGCGTGTCCTTGCCGTAGCTGCCCGCCTCCGACCGGAAGCACGGGGTGTGCGACGTGAGCTTGATGGGAAGCGCCGACGCGTCGAGGATCTCGTCCCGCACGGTGTTGGTGAGCGTGATCTCCGACGTCGAGATGAGGTACATCGTCTCTCCCTCGCCGTCCGCCCCGCCCTTCCTCACCGAGAACATGTCGGCCTCGAACTTCGGAAGCTGCGTCGTTCCCACGAGCGTCTCGGCGTTGACGATGTACGGCGTGTACGCTTCCGTGTAGCCGTGCTCGCGCGTGTGCGTGTCGAGCATGAACTGCGCGAGCGCGCGATGGAGCTGCGCGAGGTCGCCGCGGAGGAAGGAAAAGCGCGCGCCGGAGAGCTTCGCGGCGGTGGGGAAGTCGAGCAGGCCGAGGCCCTCGCCGATGTCCGTGTGGTCCCTGGGCTTGAAGTGGAACTCGGGCGGCGTGCCCCAGCGCCGCACCTCGACGTTGTCCTCTCCCGACGCGCCCTCGGGCGTGGTCGCGTGCGTCAGGTTGGGCAGGTTCAAGAGGAAGTCGCGCATCTCGCGCTGCACGACTTCGAGCTCGCCCTCGAGGCGCTTCACGTCGTCGCCCAGGCCCGCGACCTGCGCGAGGAGCCCCGACGCATCCTGCCCCTTCGCCTTCGCGGCGCCGATCTCCTTCGACGCGGCGTTGCGCCTCGATTGCAGGTCCTGCGTGCGGACCTGGATATCCTTGCGCGACGCCTCGAGCGCCTCGAAGCGCGCGGTATCGAGCGCGATGCCTCGCTTGGCCAAGCCGGCGGCGACGGCGGGAAGATCGTTGCGAAATAGATTGACGTCGAGCATTCGTCAATTCTATCAGAGGGTTATTCGTCCTCCCCGCGCGCCGCGCGATCGCGTTCGCGGAGCGCGTCGAGCCTGTCGCGGATGCGGCTCTCGAGGCCGCGATCGACGGGCTCGTAGAACCGTCGCGGCGCCATCCCCTCGGGCAGGTACGTCTCGCCCGCCGCGTAGCCGCCCTCCTCGTCGTGCGCGTAGCGATAGCCCTTGCCGTAGCCCAGGCCCTTCATGAGCTTCGTGGGCGCGTTGCGAAGGTGCATCGGCACCGGACGCGAGCCGTCCTGCGCGATGAACGCGCGCGCCTCGTTGAACGCGGCGTACGCGGCGTTCGACTTCGGCGCGACGGCGAGGTACAGCACGCACTCGCCGAGCGCGAGCTCGCCTTCGGGAGAGCCCAGGCGCTCGTAGGTTTCCGCGGCGTCGAGCGCCATGCGCAGCGCGCGAGGGTCGGCGAGGCCCACGTCCTCCACCGCCATGCGCACCATGCGCCGCGCGACGTAAAGCGGGTCCGCGCCGCCGTCGAGCATGCGGCACATCCAGTACAGCGACGCATCGGGATCGGACCCTCGCACGGCCTTGTGCATGGCCGAGATCTGGTCGTAGAACGCGTCGCCGCCCTTGTCGAACCGCCGCAGGCTGCGCGCGATGGTCGCCTCGACGAACGGGAGGTCGACCGCCGCCACCTTGGCCGTCGTCGCCGCCACGGCGAGCTGCTCGACGAGGTTGACGAGGCGGCGCCCGTCGCCGTCCGCGTAGGTGACGAGCGCATCTCGCGCCGGGGCGTCGATGGCAAGAGGCGTGGCGGACAGGGCGAGCGCGCGATCGACGAGCAGGCCCAGGTCCTCCGCGGACAACGGCTCGAGCACGTAGACCGCCGCTCGCGACAGGAGCGCGCCGTTCACCTCGAACGACGGGTTCTCCGTGGTGGCGCCGATGAACGTGACGGCGCCGCTCTCGACGTACGGAAGAAACGCGTCCTGCTGCGACTTGTTGAAGCGATGTACCTCGTCGACGAACAGGATCGTCGCGCGGCCGGATTGCGCGAGCGTGGCCTGCGCGCGCGCGACGGCGTCGCGGATGTCCTTCACGCCCGAGAGCACCGCCGAGAGCGCGATGAAGTCCGCGTTGAACGCATCCGCCATGAGGCGCGCGAGCGTCGTCTTGCCCACGCCCGGCGGGCCCCACAGGATCATCGAGTGCAGCTTCCCCGATGCGAACGCCACCGCGAGGGGCTTGCCCGGCGCGAGCAGGTGCCGCTGTCCCACGACCTCGCCGATGGCGCGCGGGCGCAGCCGCTCGGCGAGCGGCGCGCTCGCGTTCGTCTGCTTGCCGTCGGCGAAAAGATCGTCCATGTGCGTGCGTTGCCTCGCGCCCATTATGCAAGGTACAGTCGCGCCGTGCAGCCCATACGATCCAATCCGGTCAAGTCCGTGCTCGCGTCCGGCGGGCAGGCGTTCGGCGCGATGGTGTTCGAGTTCTTCTCGCCGGGCATCCCGCAGATCTGCCGCAACGCGGGCGCGCAGTTCGCGCTCTACGACATGGAGCACACGGGCCTCTCCTTCGAGACCCTCAAGACGCAGTTCGCGCTCTGCCGCGGCCTCGACGTGGTGCCCATGGTGCGCGTGCCGCGCGGCGAGTATCACTTCATCGCGCGCGCCCTCGACGTCGGCGCGATGGGCGTCATGGTGCCCATGGTGGGCAGCGCCGAAGAGGCCGCGCACATCGTCTCGTGCACGCGCTACCCTCCCGCGGGCCGGCGCGGCGCCGCGTTCGGATTCGATCACGACGACTACGCGCGCGGCGACGTCGCCGACAAGATCGCCGCGCTCCACGCGCGCACCATGGTCATCCCGCAGATCGAGACGGCCGAGGGCCTGCGCAACGTCGAGGCCATCGCCGCCGTGCCGGGTGTCGACGCGCTGTGGCTCGGCCACTTCGACCTCACGAATTTCATGGGCATCCCGGCGCAGTTCAAGCATCCGGACTACCTGGCCGCGGTGCGCCGCATCGTCGCGGCATGCGAGGCGCACGGCAAGGCCGCGGCGTTCATCGCCACCGACGACGACTGGGCGCGCGAGCAAGGCCTACGGCTTCCGCCTGTTCGCCTACGGCCTCGACCAGGCCATGCTCCAGAACGCCCTCAAGCACGGCCTCGACCTCCTCCGCTCATGACCTATCGCGTCGGCATCACCCGTGACATCCTCGACTCGCGCGGCGAGCCCGCGTTCGGACCGGCGGCGCTGCAGATCCTCGACGGCGCGCCGGGCATCGAGTGGAATACCTCCCCGCGGTCGTGCGCGAGCTGACCGCCGACCACGCCGCTCGCTACGACGCGCTGTACGTGAACATGGCACGCACCCCGGCCGCGGCGGTGTCGCGCGCCGACTGCCGGCTGCGCATCGTCGCGCGCCACGGCGTGGGCTACGACTCGGTCGACGTCCCCGCCACGACCCGCGCGGGCATCCTCGACCAACACGCCCATGCCCATGCCGCGCCCGGTCGCCACCATCGCCCTCACGTTCATCCTGGCGCTGGCCGGCAAGCTCATGCTGAAGGACCGCCTCACGCGCAGCAACCGCTGGGACGAGCGCATGGACAACATGGGCATGGGGCTCACCGGCCGCACGCTGGGCGTGATCGGCGCCGGGCGCATCGGCAAGGAGCTCCTGCGCATGGCGCGCACGTTCGACATGAGGCTCCTCGCGTGCGATCCGTACGTGAATGCTGTCGAGCTGGGCTACGTCGGCGCGCGCAAGGTGGACATGGCGACGGCCCTGCGCGAGTCCGACTTCGTCGTGACCATCCCGCTCCTCAACGACGAGACGCACCATCTCGTCGGCGCGCGCGAGTTCGCGCAGATGAAGCCTTCCGCCTATTTCATCAACGTGTCGCGCGGCCCGGTCGTCGACGAGCCCGCGCTGATCGACGCGCTCCGCGCGAAGCGCATCGCGGGCGCGGCGCTCGACGTCTTCGAGCAGGAGCCCGTCGACCCCGCCAACCCGCTGCTCGCGATGGACAACGTCATCGTGACGCCGCACTCGCTGTGCTGGACCGACGAGTGCTTCCACAACATGGCCTCGACGGGGCTCGCGAGCATCGTCGACGCGCTCGGCGGACGCGTCCCGGAGTTCGTCGTCAATCGCGAGGTGCTGTCGCACGAGCGCGTGAGGCCGTGGTTCGCGCGCTGATCGCGGTGGCGCTCGCGGCCTGCGCGAGCGCCCAGGCCTTCGACCTCGAGGGCCACCGCGGGACGCGCGGCCTCGCCCCCGAGAACACCCTCGCTTCCTTCGAGCGCGCGATGGCGCTTGGCGTCACGACGCTCGAGACCGACGTCGCGGTGACGAGGGACGGCGTGCCCGTCATCTCGCACGACCCGCACCTCAACCCGGACATCGTGCGCGGGCCCGACGGCAAGTGGCTGTCGAGCCGCGGGGCGGCCATCCGCACGCTCACCTACGACGAGCTCCGCCGCTACGACGTCGGCCGCACCAACCCCGCGAGCGCGTACGGCAAGTCGTTTCCCGAGCAGCAGGCGGTCGACGGCCAGCGTTTTCCCACGCTCGCGGAGGTCCTCGCGCTGGGCAAGGGCAACGACGTGCGCTTCGCCATCGAGATCAAGATCACGCCGGACAGCGGCAGCGACACGCCCGACCCGGCCACGTTCGCGAAGCTCGTGGTCGACGCCATCCGCGCGGCGGGCATGGCCGATCGCGCCGCGGTGCTGTCGTTCGACTTCCGCCCGCTCGTCGAGGTGAAGAAGATCGCGCCGGAGATCCCGACGGTGTGCATCACGCAGGTGACGGGCAACTTCGACAACGTGAAGGGCCTCTTCGGCCGACCGTCGCCGTGGACCGCCGGGCTCGACCTCGCGAAGCACGACGACTCCGTGCCGAAGCTCGTCAAGG
>JBGAIS010000001.1:0-61465 GCA_044225355.1 Casimicrobiaceae bacterium
CTGGCCGCCGGTGCGCTTCCATCCCTTGACCGTGGTGCCGGCGTCGAGCATGGCGGCCTCGGCGGGATTGGCGGTGAGGAAATAGTGGCGCAGCGACGCGTTGTAGAACTCGATCGCAGTGGCGAGGCCCGCGTGGGCGGGAGAAGCGGCGAGCGCGAGGAGCGCGAGAGCCGCGCGGCGAAGCGTCATGCCATGAACCCGAGATTGGTGCCGGAGAAGGCGCCGATGTTGGGAAACACGTAAGGCAGGTCGCCCTCTGCAATACCGAACCACCTGCAAAGCGTGGCGCCGTATTGCTCGATGGACGTCGAGGGGATCCAGCGGCCGGCGTCGCCCAGGTCGTCGGGACCGTTCAGCGCCTTGTTGGGCACCGTGCCGTAGAAGTCACCGCCCTTCACCGCGCCGCCCATCGCGAACGCGTAGTTGCCCCATCCGTGGTCGGTACCCTGGTTGCTCGCGGGCTTGAGCGTGCGGCCGAACTCGGAGAGCGTGAACACGGTGACGCTGTTGCCGAGGCCCATCGCGTCCATCGCATCCTGGAACGCCTTCATGCTCTTCGACAGGTCGCCGAGCAGGATGGCCTGGATCGTCGGCTGCGCGCCATGCGTGTCGTAGCCCCACTGGTGCGCGTAGAACACCTGCCGCCGCATTTTCGTCTGCGCGCGACCCTCGATCAGCGTCGCGATCGTGCGAAGCTGCCGGCTGATGTCGGTATCCATGCTCCCGAAAAGCGGCGTGACGACGGAAGCCGCGTTCTGCAGGATGGGCGATACCACCGACGACGCGGACATGCCCTCCTGCGCGTAGAGCTGCGCGGCGATGTCGTACAGGTTCGCCTGCTCCTGCTGCAGCATCTCGCGCAGCGCGGCGTCGCGGAGCACGTCGTACTGGTAATAATCGTTGCCGCTGCTAGCGAGCGCGAAGAAGGGGTTGCTGGGCACGGTCAGCGGAACGGACGTGCGGCCGCTCGCGAAAGTGCGCAGCCCCATCACGGACACGAGCGGCGGGAAAAGCGTGCCGGGGTTGGCCGCCTCGAGCCTGTCGGCCATCCGGCCGCCCCAGCCCAGGCGCTCCGCGCCGGTGTACACCGCGCTCTGCACCGCGAGCTCCTGGTCGCTGTGCGAGAAGAGGTTGGCGGGCCGCGGCATGCTGCCGCTCTCGAGTCCGGACCGGTTCGAGGGCTGCACGAGCATGCCGACGTTCGAGACGACCGCGAGCTTCTTCTGGTTGAAGAGATCCTGGAACGGCGCGCACGCGGGATGGAACCCGTACGCGGGGCCGCCGCGTGCCGGCTGGATGGGCAGCAGCTGTGCTTGGGCGATGTTGAGGCCGGAGTCCGCCGTGCGGACCGCGGCATAGTCCTTGTAGCCCTGCGTGTCGTTGCGGACGAGGGTGTTCTCGCCGTCGTTTCCGCCCTGCATGTACACGCACACGAGCGCCCGGTAGTCCGAGGCGGACTGCGCGAGCGCGGCGTTGCGCTCCACCGCGGCCAGGAGGCCGCTCGCGGCCGCGAATTTGAGGAAGCGGCGACGCGACGTCGAAGGCAAGCTTGTCGCCCGCTTGGCGAGCGCGCTCATTTCTGCACCTGGTAGTCGATGGAGACGAGGATGAGATTGAGGGCCATCTTCACGCGCCGCAGAGGATTGCCCGCGTCGATCTTGCCCACGGTGTTGACGATCGTCTTGCGCGCGGCCGGCGACATCGTGCCGTGCAGGAAGAGCCTGTTCAGGCGCTCGACGAGCACGTCCGGCTTGGCCGCGTCCGCGAGGAACGCCGCGAGCGGCGGGCTCGGCGTGCCGATCGCATCGGGCACGTATCCGAGGGGTCCCCATCCCCATATCGGGTGCTGCGACCACGACTGGTCGACGTTGTAGAGGAGGTCGTTGACCTGGTTGGCGCGATAGAGGTACTCGGCGGACGTGTATATCGCGAACTCCGGGGCCGGGATGCTGCCGCCGGCGAGCGTGTAGTCGGCCGGATAGTAGTTGAAGACGGTCTGCGACTGGAAGAGCTGCTGGCTGCTTTGCCAGCCCTGGCTGTACGGCTGCATGCCGTCGGTGGTGACGTCGAGCGCGCGCAGCATCGCGGTCCAGAAAAGCGCGGGCTCCCGCATGCGGCCGTATTCGGGATCGATCTTGCGCGATCCGCGGGCCTCCGGGTCGAGCAGGATGGCGCGCGTCACCGCCGCGAGGTTGCCCCGCGTGCCGTGGCCGTCGTTCTTGAACACGGCGACCACGCGCGAGATGTACGCGGGCGACGGCGAGCTCGTGACGGTCTTCTGGATGAGCTGCCGCACGATGAAGGGCGGCGTGTTCGAGTGGTTGACGAGCGCGCGCAGCGCGTCGCGCACCTCGTTGGCCGCGCGCCCACCGGGGAAGAAGGCGATGCGCCCGCCGAGCGCGTTCTTGGCCTCGCTGTCGTGGTACTGGTCGAACGGGATCATGTCGCCGAGGTAGTACTGCCTGTTGCCCCAGAAATCGGGCGTGGCGCCGGGACGCGTCGGGAAGGTGTACCCCGTGAGGATGCGCGCGAGCGCCTCGATGTCGGACTGGCCGTACGTGGGCACGGGGAGTCCGTTGCCGCCGATCCACACCGAGCCGTCGTCGTTCAGCATCGACACGCCGATGGTGAACAGCTGCATCAGCTCGCGCGCGAAATTCTCGTTGGGCTTGATGCCGTTGCGCTCCGGCACGTTGTAGACCCACGTCTGGTACTGCCCGAGCTGCGGCGACAGCGCGTACTTCGTGAGGAGACTCTCGAACGTGCCGAGCGCGCCGTCGCGCAGCCGCTGCTGGAATTCGGCGTTCGCGTACGTCTCGAACGCGCCCCCGTTGGAGGAGTGCACGAAGATCTGGTGCCACGCGTGCGCCATGCGCATGCGCACCTGGTCGGGTGCCGTCCTCGATTGGCGGAAGAACTCCCAGCCGATGGGGCTCGCGCTCTGCTTCAGCGTTCCGCAGTATTTCTCCTGCGTGAGCGGCAGGGTCTGGTCGTCGACGCACTTCGTGTTGTCCATCGGCGGGTCCCAGAACGGATACTGCGTATACCGCGTGACGTTCATGGGGAGCTGCTCGTCGAGCCACGCCTCGATGCCCTTGGCCTTGACCTCGGCCACCAGCGCCTCGGTGGGTCCGAGGGTCGCCTGCTCGAGGAAGCGCACGACGTCGGCCTCGCGTTCCTCGTCGGTCACCGGCGCGCACATCACGATGCCTTCGAGGACGTCGCCGCGGCGCTGCGGCATGCGCACGTGCGCGGTGAGGTCCTGCGTGAACCGGTGATTGGCGTCGGAGATGTTGTCGCTGTAGTAGCTCCTGTACACCGGCCAGTTGCCGCCGCAACTTCCATTGGCGGGCATCGGGATGTAGAACGACACCTCCTCGAACGTCCACGCGGGCAGCGTCTTCACCTTCGCGCATTCGGCGGCGTCCGCCGTGTAGAAATGCGAATTGGGTCCGACGTTGGGCGTTCCGAAGAAGCGGCACACGGCCGAGAGTCCTTCGGCGGGCTCGGTAAAGACGGTGAACTGGCCGCCGGTGCGCTTCCATCCCTTGACCGTGGTGCCGGCGTCGAGCATGGCGGCCTCGGCGGGATTGGCGGTGAGGAAATAGTGGCGCAGCGACGCGTTGTAGAACTCGATCGCAGTGGCGAGGCCCGCGTGGGCGGAGCCAGCGGCGAGCAGCACAGCGATCGCGACCAGCGCGCGAACGGTCTTCGTATGCACGAGCTCCCCCGAGATTGCTGTTGGCGCGTTGCATCGTTCGTGCGAAGCGCCTGGGGATATTAATACTCGCGTTTTCCCTCGGCAAGGCGAATATTCGGGAGCGCGCCATGGCTTACAATTTCGCTCGGGATACCGCATGGATATCGGGATGAATGCACACGGGCCGGGGCGGCTTCTTGCGGCCTTGCTGCTCGCGCTCGCGGTGCCGGCGGCGTCCCTGGCGCAATCGCGGCCGCAGGCGCCCGAATCCCCGAGCGGGTGGAGCGACAAGGCGGCGGTCAGCGCGCGCCACTGGATGGTGGCGGCGGCCAATCCGCTCGCGGTCGACGCGGGGTATGCCGTGCTGGCCCAGGGTGGCAGCGCCGTCGACGCGGCCATCGCCGTGCAACTCGTCCTGGGCCTCGTCGAGCCGCAGTCGTCGGGCCTGGGAGGCGGCGGCTTCATGCTGGTGCACGACGGCCGCGCAGCGAAGCTCGTCGCCTACGACGGCCGCGAGACGGCACCGGCGGCCGCGCGCCCGGACCGCTTCCTGGTGGACGGCAAGCCGATGCGCTTCTACGAGGCGGTCATCGGCGGACGGTCCGTCGGCGTGCCCGGCG
Organism: Casimicrobiaceae bacterium; assembly: GCA_044225355.1. Taxonomy (GTDB): domain Bacteria; phylum Pseudomonadota; class Gammaproteobacteria; order Burkholderiales; family Casimicrobiaceae; genus VBCG01. The sequence goes on from JBGAIS010000001.1 coordinate 4,321, forward strand.
CGGTGCGGCTCCTCGAGGCCGCGCACAAGCGACACGGGCGACTGCCGTGGGCGCGCCTCTTCGAGCCCGCCATCGCGCTGGCCGAGCACGGCTTCGCGATGTCGCCGCGGCTTCATCAGCTCGCGGGCGGCGAGCGCCACATCACGCAGCCCAGGCTCCGCGCGTACCTGTATGCCGCGGACGGCAAGGCGCTGCCCGTGGGGACCACGCTTCGCAACCCCGCCTATGCGAAGACGCTGCGCGCGATCGCCCGCGGCGGCGCCGACGCGTTCTACGCGGGCACGATCGCCGCCGACATCGTCGACACAGTCTCGACGCATGCAAGCAATCCCGGCGACATGACGCTCAGGGATCTTGCGAGTTACAAAGTAGTCGTGCGCGAGCCGGTGTGCGACACGTATCGCTCGTATCGCGTGTGCGGCGCGCCGCTGCCGTCGTCCGGCGGGACGACCGTCTTGCAGATGCTCAAGATGCTCGAGCCGTTCGACATGCAGGCGATGGGTCCGGCGACGTTCTGGAGCGTGCACTTCATGAGCGAGGCGGGGCGCCTCGCGTTTGCCGATCGCGATGCCTACGAGGCCGATCCCGCATACTCGACGCCGCCGACCGGGCTCCTCGACGGCGCGTACCTGCGCTCGCGCTCGGCGCTCATCCGCGCGGACTCGAGCGTCGGCCGCGCGCAGGCCGGCGTGCCTCCGGACGTCGCGCCCGCGAAGGCGGCGCGCGCGCCCGGCGCGTCGCTCGATCTTCCTTCCACCACGCACATCTCGGTGGTCGATCGCTTCGGCAACGCGGTCGCGATGACGATGTCCATCGAGGACCAGTTCGGAAGCCGCTTGATGACGGCGGGCGGCTTCATCCTCAACAACGAGCTCACCGATTTCTCGTTCGTGCCGGACGTCGACGGCGTGCCGGTGGCCAATCGCGTCGAGGGCGGCAAGCGACCGCGATCGTCGATGTCGCCGACCATCGCGTACGATTCGGCGGGCCGCGTGGCGATCGTCACGGGATCGCCGGGCGGAAGCGCCATCATCAACTACGTCGCGAAGACCCTCGTTGATCATCGACTGGAATCTCGACCCGCAGGCCGCGGGCGCGTTGCCCAACTTCGGAAGTCGCAACGGCCCGACCGAGCTCGAGGCCGACACCGAAGTGGCGGCGCTCGCGCGCCAAGCTGCGCGCGCTCGGTGTCGGCGTCGCGACGCCGAGCTCACGAGCGGCATGGCGACCATCGTGCGCACGAAGGACGGCTGGATGGGCGGCGTCGACCCGCGGCGCGAAGGTGTTGCGGGGACGATGACACCCGTTCCCATCCAGCGGCTGCGCGCGACGGCGCGCGAGGCGTACCTCGCGCATCTCCTCGAGCTTTCGCCGGACGATGCCCGCCTGCGATTCGGCGCTTCGCTCCCGCGCGACGCCATCGCGGCCTACGCATCGCGCGTCGACTTCGAGCGTGACGCGGTGTTCGGCGTGCGCCGATACGCTCGACCTCGTGGGTGTGGCCCATCTCGCGCTCGCGGGCGATGCCGCGGAGCTGGGGCTCTCGGTGCTTCCCGGCGCGCGCCGCCACGGCATCGGCCGCGCGCTCATCGCCCGCGCCGCGGAGCATGCGCGCAATCGCTTCTGCCGCGCCTCTTCATGCATTGCCTCGCCGAGAACGCCGCGATGATCCGGCTCGCGCGGCACGCCGGCATGGACGTCGTCGTCGAGTCCGGCGATGCCGACGCTCACGTTGCGCTGTCGCCCGCCAACGCGCTCTCGGTGACGAGCGAGATGCTGGCGGATCGCGTGGCGCTCTTCGACTATGCGCTCAAGAGCAATGTCGAGACGTGGCGGCGCGTCGGTGTCGCCATGGCGAGGCCCGCGTGAAGCGCCGCGCGCTCCTGCTCCTCGCGGCGATGTCGTTCGCGACCTGCGCGCAGGAGACGCCGCCGCCGCGCAGCTCGGCGTTCGACAAGGTCGCCGCGGAGCGACTGCGCGATACCCCCGTGTACATCGAGCGACTCGTGATCGAGGGTCGTGATCCCGACGCCGCGCGCCGCAAGGCGAAGCCGCTGGAGGCGCGCTTCGCGGATTCGCTCAACGCGCCTCCCGCCGCCGGCGCGGTGGGACTTCGCCCGCTGGATACGAAGCCCTGCATGTCGATGCCCTCCACGTGGAACCCGATCGGGAACTCCTATGCCCCCCTCACCGGCTGCCCGTGACCCGCATCGCATCGTGATCGTCGGGGGCGGCGCCGGCGGCCTGCCGCTCGCGACGAAGCTGGGCGATCGCTACGGGCGCGGCAAGGACGTGCAGGTCACGCTCGTGGACCGCAACGCCACCCACGTGTGGAAGCCGCTGCTGCACGAGGTGGCTGCGGGTCGCATGGACGCCGACGCCCATGCCCTCGACTACCTGGCCATCGCGCACTGGCATCACTTCCGGTTCAGGCAGGGCGCCATCAGCGGACTCGATCGCGCGAAGCGCGAGATCACCCTCGACGCCGTGTCGGGGCCCGAGGGCGAGGAAGTGTTGCCGGTGCGCACGCTTGCCTACGACACGCTGATCCTGTGCCTCGGCAGCGTCAGCAACGATTTCGGCGTCCCGGGTGCCAACCTGCATCCCATCTCGCTCGACACGCTCGCCGACGCAGAGCGGTTCCATCGAAGGCTCCTCGCCGCGAGCGTCCGCGCCGACGGCCGCGCGGCGTCCGGGCACCCGTCGCAGGTGAACATCGTCATCATCGGCGCGGGCGCGACGGGTGTCGAGCTGGCGGCCGAGATAAGGCAGACGACCCGCGCGCATGCCGCGTACGGCCTCGACCATCTCGACTCCGTGCGCGACATCCGCATCGCCGTGCTGGAGGGGTTCTCGCGCGTGCTGCCGGCGCTGAGCGAGCACGTCGCGAGCGCCGCCACGGAGCTCCTGCGAAAGCTCGACGTCGAGGTGCACACGGGCCAGCGCGTCACGGAGATCGACGCGGACGGCGTGAGCACGGCGAGCGGCCGCTTCTTCCCGGCGGACCTCACGGTGTGGGCGGCGGGCATCATGGCGCCGGAAGTTCAACGGCGCCTGGACGGCCTCGACGTGAATCGCGCGAACCAGCTCGTCGTGGGGCCGACGCGCGACGCTCCTCGCGAAGTCGATCAAGGCGAAGCTCGCGGGCAAGCCGCTGCCGGAGTTTCGCTTCCACGACATGGGCTCGCTCGTGTCGCTCGGCGAACTCTCCGCGGTCGGCACGCTCATGGGCCGGCTCATCGGCGGGAGCCTCCTCATCCAAGGCATCATCGCGCGGCTCATGTACACGTCCTTGTACAAGATGCACCAGGTGTCGATCCACGGGCTGTTCCGAGTCGCCTTCGACACGATCGGCCGCGTGCTCCGCGAGCGGCTCGAGCCGCGCGTCAAGCTGCACTAGCGCCATGCCACGCGAGCGCTTGAATTCCATCGAGTCGCGATGCAACCCGGGCCCCGCGCGGGTGACGAGTCCTGCGCGAAGCGCAGGCGAGGACCACCGATGAGCGCCGATCTCTTCTCCGCTTCCGTGCTCCTGCTGCTCGTGCTCGATCCGTTCGGCAACCTGCCGCTCGTGGTCTCGGGACTGTCGCAGGTGCCAAGGCAGCGTCGCTCGCCGGTGGTGCTTCGCGAGTGCCTCTTCGCGTTCATGATCCTGCTCGCGTTCATGGCCGGCGGGCGCACGTTCATGGAATGGCTTCAGCTGTCCGACGTGTCGCTTGCGATCGCGGGTGGCATCATCCTCTTCCTCATCTCGCTGCGCATGGTGTTCCCGCACCGCGACGGTATCTTCGGCGAGATCGTGGGCGAGCCCTTCCTCGTTCCGCTCGCGGTGCCGTCCATCGCGGGGCCTTCGGCCATCGCCACCGTGATGCTCATGGCGTCGCGCGATCCCGCGCACCTGTGGACGTGGGTGCTGGCGCTCACCATCGCGATGGCCATCACCACCATCGTGCTCCTGGCCGCGCCTCGGTTGCAGTCGGTGCTGGGCGAGCGCGGGATCGTCGCGTTCGAGCGCCTGATGGGCCTCGTGCTCACGGCCGTCGCGGTGCAGATGCTGCTGAACGGCGTGCGGGCGTTCCTGCTCGAGCTCAAATGAAAAAGGCCGGGACGCGCCCGGCCTCTTTCGCGATGCCCCTTCCGCAGGTCAGTCCTTGAGCCCTTCGAACTCGACCAGGAGCGTGATCTCGTCGCCGATGTTGGGCACGCCGAACTTCATGCCGAAGTCCGATCGCTTGAACTTGCCGTTCGCGTTGCCGCCGCAGCGCTCCTTCGAGTTGGCGGAAGCGGGCAGGCACTTGAAGCGGTCGATCATGAGGTGCAGCGGCTTCGTCACGCCGAGGAGCGTGAGGTCGCCCTCGACCATGCTGGGGTTGTCGCCGTTGAAGGTGATCTTGCTCGCCTTGAACGTGGCCTTGGGAAACTCGGCGACGTTGAAGAAGTCGGCCGAGCGCAGGTGCTCGTCGCGCGTGCGCGGACGGCTGCCTTTGTCGAGGTCGCCCGTGGTGACCGACGCCGTGTCGATCACGATCTCCATCGACCCCGTCTTGGCGGCGCGGTCGATCGTCACCTTACCCGTCGACTTGTTGAAATGGCCGTACATCGTCGACACGCCGAGGTGATCGACGGTGAAGTTGGGATACGTGTGGTACGGGTCGAGCGTGTACGACTCCGGAGCCGCTGCGGCGGCGAGGGGCAGGGCGAGGAGCAGGACAGCGGCGAGCGGCTTCATTGCGGGTGAACCTCCGAGTGATTGCGTCACGACGACGTGGCGCGCGCCGCGTACCATGCGGCGGCGATGGGGACGCTGGCGGCTGCCAGCGCGTAAATGCAAAGCACGAAGGCGCGCTTCAACACCCCGGCGTCGGCGCTCACCGGCAAGCGCACCGCCAACGGGATCAGGAGTAGCGAGGCCGTGGCGTACCAAGGCATCTGCGCGAGCATCGACGCGCCTTCGGCAAAGAGGGCGATCATCACGCCGACGGTCAGCGTGCCCAGGAAGCCGGTGGTGGCGGGACGCTTGGTGACCACCGCAGCGTGGAGCAGCGCGCCGGCGGCGGCGGCCACCGCCATGCCGGACAGCAGGAAGCCGATCGATGCGGACAGCACCGCGGCGACACCGGTGGCGATGCCGAGTCCGAGCGTGGCCGCGCCGCTGCGAAGGGGATCGTCACGCAGGCTCATCATCGCGAGCGCCATGAGGCCGGCGAAGATCGCGATGGCCGCGATGCCGGTCCACAGCGCGCTCGCCTCGCGCTGCGCGAGCACGGTCCAGAAGACCCACACCGCCGCAGCGCCGCCGACGATGGCCAGCCCGACGGCCACGGCGCGGGCGCGCGGCGCGAACGTGTCGATGGCCATGCCGCCGACGGCCACGACGATCGCCAGCAGCATCACCTTGCGCGTCGCGGTGAGCGGCGAGAACGCGACGCCCGTCGACATCGCCACGGCCGTGAGGTAGCCGGCCACGATGGCGAGCCACGCGTACCGCGTGCGCCCGAGGGCCAGCGCGACCACCAGCGCGACGATGAACGGCGCTACGCCGCCCTGGACTGCCGGATGCTCGAGGAATGAGTTCACGAACGTGGCCTTGTTATAGGAATCGTTGGCGCGCGGCGAGCGCGCAGGGAGTCAACAGCGGAGCGGGTCGCTTATTCCGCCGTGCCCCGCCTGGCGCGGCGTCGCGGGGCATTGTAGCGGAGCGGCGACCCGGCGCTTGAGGGAGGTCAAACGGCGATGACCTGGCCGCCTTCCACCGTGACGGCCCCGGCACGCGCGAGCTCGCTCACGAGGAGGTCTGCGAGAGCCGCCGGGGCGAGTTGGAGGCACGCGGCGTTGACGTCGCGGAAGAAGCCCACGCGCTCGACGTAGCCGGGAAGATCGGCGAGGGGCATGCGCCGGCGGTGCAAGAGCGAGAACGTGAGGAGCACCTTGAGCGCATGCCGGGCGACGCGCGACTCGCTCGCCTCGAACGCCTCGGTGCGGCGATAAGCGCGATCGAGCGCTTCATGGACGTCGGTGAAGGCCTCGCCGTGGCCGGGGATGACGACGCGAGCGTCGAGCGCGGCGATCATGTCGAGGGTCGCGCGCACCGCGGGAAGCGCGAGCGGGTCGAGGGACTGTGGCACGACGAGGCCGTAGCCGTTCTGCCAGAGCGCGTCGCCGGCGATCAGAATCCGGTGCTCGGGATTGAAGAACACGAGCGCGCCCATGTCGTGGCCGGGGGCCGCGTGCATGCGCCACTCGAGGTCGCCCCACACGTGCGTCGTGCCCGCCTCGAGGCGCTCGTCCACGGTGAATCGCTCGGCGAACTGGTCGGCGTAGGCGAGCCACAGTCCCTTCTCGTCCCAGGCGTCGATCAGCGGCGCCTCGGGCGCGGGGAACGCGATGCTGCAGCCGTACGCGCGCTGCACCGCCGCGTTGCCGCCGATGTGGTCCGAGTGCCCGTGCGTGTTGACGAGCTTCGCGAGCGGCTCGCTGCCTGCTCCGTGGCGGGAGGCGAGCAGCGCGAGCGTCACCTGTGCATGCGTGCCGTAGCCCGAGTCGACGAGCACGTGGCCGTCGCGGCTCTTGAGCAGCACGTTGTTCGCGGACAGCCAGTCGCGAACGAAGAGGTGGACCTGCGGCGGAAGCATGCCGAATTCTAACCGCCGGAAATGGGGTCAGACCCCATTACAGACCTGGCACCATTCTCCGTAAGTGGCGGAAACTAAAAAGAAAAACACTTAATGGGGTCTGACCCCATTTGCGTGGCATGAATCGTGACGCACGCCGGGCCTACTTCGCTTTCAGGCGGCCGAGGAAGTCCTTCACGAGGGCGATGCGCTCCGCTAGGTGCGGGGCGGCGCGCTCGATGCGCAGGCGATCGGGCCCCGCGAAGCGGATGCGGCCGTCCTTCTGCACGAGCAGGATCAGCGCGCCCGCGTCGAACGGTGGATGCTTCACGAACTGGATCGTCGTGCGCTCCGGCCCGGCGTCGAGCTTGCGAACGCCGAGCGGCTTCGCGAGGAGCCGCAAGCGATGGCTCGCGATGAGCGCCTGCGCCTGCTCGGGCGTAGGACCGAATCGATCGACGAGCTCCTCCTGGATCGCATCGAGCTCCTCGACGATCTCCGCGCTCGCGAGGCGCTTGTACAGGACGAGGCGCTCGTGCACGTCCTGGCAGTACCGCTCCGGCAGGAGCGCCGGCACGTGCAGGTTGATCTCGGTCGTCACGCCGAGCGGCTCCGTGAGATCGGGCTCGCGTCCCGCCTTGAGCGCGGACACCGACGATCGCAGCATGTCGTTGTAGAGCTGGAACCCCACCTCCTGCATCTCGCCCGACTGGTCCTCGCCCAGCACCTCGCCGGCGCCACGGATCTCGAGGTCGTGCATCGCGAGGTAGAAGCCGGAACCCAGGTCCTCCATCATCTGGATGGCCTCCAGCCGCTTCTTCGCCTGCGACGACAGCGCGTCCGCGGGGGGCGTCAGCAGGTACGCATACGCCTGGTGATGTGACCGCCCCACGCGGCCGCGCAGCTGGTGCAATTGCGCAAGCCCGAAGCGATCGGCGCGATCGATGATGATGGTGTTCGCGGTCGGCACGTCGATGCCGGTCTCGATGATCGTCGAGCACAGGAGCAGGTTCACGCGCTGCTGGTAGAAATCGCGCATGACGTGCTCGAGCTCGCGCTCCGCCATCTGCCCGTGAGCCACCGCGATCCGCGCTTCCGGCAGGAGCTTCGCGAGCGACTCCGCGCGCGTCGCGATGGTGTCGACCTCGTTGTGCAGGAAGTAGATCTGCCCGCCGCGCTTCAGCTCGCGCAGCGCGGCCTCGCGCACGATGCCCGGCGAGTACGGCGCGACGAACGTCTTGATCGCGAGGCGCCGCTCGGGCGCGGTGGCGATCACGGAGAAATCTCGAATGCCCTCGAGCGACATCGCGAGCGTGCGCGGGATGGGCGTGGCGGTGAGCGTGAGCACGTCCACCTCGGCACGCAGGCGCTTCAGGAGCTCCTTCTGGCGCACGCCGAAGCGATGCTCCTCGTCGATGATGACGAGCCCCAGCTCCTTGAACTTGACGTCGCCCTGCAGGAGCTTGTGGGTACCGATGACGAGGTCGATCCTGCCCGCGGCGAGGCCCTCGAGCGCGGCTTTGGTCTCCTTCGCGGTGCGGAAGCGCGACAGCTCCGCGATGCGCACGGGAAAATCGGCGAAGCGATCCGTGAACGTCTGGAAGTGCTGCTCGGCCAGGAGCGTCGTGGGCACGAGGAGGGCCACCTGCTTGCCGTCGGCAAGCGCCACGAAGGCCGCGCGCAGCGCGACCTCGGTCTTGCCGAAGCCCACGTCGCCGCATACGAGGCGGTCCATCGCCTTGCCGGACGTCATGTCGCGCACGACGGCCTCGATGGCAGCCGATTGGTCGGGCGTCTCCTCGAACCCGAAGCCTTCCGCGAATGCCTCGTAGTCGTGCGGCTTCAGGGTGAACGCGTGGCCCTTGCGGAGCGCGCGCTGCGTGTACAGGTTGAGGAGCTCCGCCGCGGTATCGTGCGCCTGCTCCGCGGCCTTCTTCTTCGCCTTCTCCCACTGCCCGCTGCCGAGCTCGTGCAAGGGGGCCGCGTCCGGCGACGCTCCGCTGTAACGGCTGATGAGGTGAAGGTTGGACACCGGCACGTACAGCTTCGCGTCGTTGGCGTAGACGAGCTGCAGGAATTCGTTGGAGCCGTCGCCCAGGTCGAGCGTCACGAGGCCCAGGTAGCGGCCGATGCCGTGCTCCTCGTGCACCACCGGGTCGCCGATGCGCACCTCGGAGAGGTCGCGCACCATCGCGTCGACGTTGCTGCGCTTCGCGGCCTCGCGTGCGGTGCGGCGAACGGTGCCCGCGTAGAGCTCCGTTTCCGTGATGAACGCGAGCTCGCCCTCGGGCCACTCGAACCCCGAGGCGATGGGCGCCGCGATCAGCAGCAGGCGATCGGGCGCGTCGAGCACGCCCGCGAAGCCGTCGGCGAGTCGCGGATGGAAGTCGTAGTCCGCGAAGAAGTGCTGCATGGTCTCGCGGCGTCCCGCGCTCTCCGCCACGATCGCCACCTTGTGCGCCGTGGACGCGACGAAGCGCTTCAGCGCGGCCAGCGGATCTTCAGCGCGCCGATTCACCTGCACGGCGGGCACCGGCCGCGTGGGTCCGCCGGTGCCTTCGGTGATCTCGACACGGCCGAATGCCTTGATGGCGCCGTTAAAGGCGTCGGCCGGAAGGAAGAGATCGGTGGGCGGCAAGAGAGGGCGCGCCTTGTCCCCACGCATCAATCGATAGCGCGACTGCGTGTCCTGCCAGAAGCGCTCGATCGCGCCGGCCACGTCGCCATGCAGCGCGATCACCGCCGACGGCGGAAGGTAATCCGCGAGCGTGGCGGTCGACTCGAAGAACAGCGGCAGGTAGTACTCGACCCCGCCCGGGACGATGCCGTTGCTCACATCCTTGTACAGCGCGGACTTCGACGGGTCGCCTTCGAACACTTCGCGGAAGCGGCTTCGAAAGCGCGCGCGCCCCGCATCGTCGAGCGGGAACTCGCGCGCGGGAAGAAGCCGCACATCCGGCACGGGGTAAAGCGTGCGCTGGGTGTCGACGTCGAACGTCTTGATCGACTCGATCTCGTTGTCGAAGAGATCGATGCGGTACGGCAGGGTCGAGCCCATCGGGAAGAGATCGATGAGGCCGCCGCGCACGCCGAACTCGCCCGGCGACACGACCTGGGTGACGTGCGAGTAGCCGGCGAGCGCGAGCTGCGCTCGCAGCGCCTCGACGTCGAGCGTCTCGCCCTTGCGAAGGAAGAACGTGAAGGCCGCGAGGAACGACGGCGGTGCGAGCCGCGACAGGCCGGTGGTTGCGGCCACGACGAGCACGTCGCAGTCGCCGCGCGAGATGCGATAGAGCGTCGCGAGGCGCTCGGACACGAGGTCCTGGTGCGGCGAGAAGTGGTCGTAGGGCAGCGTTTCCCAGTCCGGCAACAGCGCCACGCGGAGCTCGGGGGCGAACCACGGGATCTCCTCGGCCAGGCGCTGCGCGGAGCGCGGCTCGGCGCTCACGACGGCGACCATGCGCTTCTCGGACGCCGTGCGCCGCGCGAGCTGCGCGACGGCCAGCGCGTCGGACGACCCCGCGAAGGGGCCCGCGCCCGCGCGTCGGCCCGCGTCGGGCGCGTCGTGGATGAGCGTCGGAAGAGCGAGGGCCGCGGCAGAGGGAGCGGCCGGCGGCGCGTCGTTCGGCGGTACGGGAGGATTCAAGCGCGCGATTATACCGGCGCGTCGCGGGGCATATACTTCGCCGCATGGCATCGCGCGGCGCCTCTCCGTATCTCCTCCTGACGCTCGCGCCGTTCTTCTGGGCCTGCAACTGGATCATCGGCCGCGGCTTCCACGACCAGATCCCGCCCATGGCCATGACGTTCTTCCGCTGGTTCTTCGCGATCCTGATCCTCGCGCCGTTCGCATGGGGCCACGTGCGACAGGACTGGCCCATCGTGCGGTCGCACTGGAAGATGCTCCTGTTCCTCGGGCTCATCGGCGTCGGCACGCACAACGGCCTCGCCTACCTCGGACTCAACTACACCACGGCGACGAACGGCGTCATCCTCAATTCGTTCATCCCGGTGATGATCGTCGCCATCTCGTGGATCTTCCTGCGCGAGCGCCTCACCCCGCTGCAGATCACGGGCGTGGGCATCTCGCTCTCCGGCGTCATCACGATCCTGTCCGACGGCAGCCTCGCGAAGCTCGTCGCGTTCCGCCTCAACGGCGGCGATCTCCTGGTGATCCTCTCGATGCTCATGTGGTCGGTGTACACGATAGCGCTGCGCTGGCGCCCGCAGGGCCTGCACGTGATGTCGTTCCTGCTCGTGGTCGCGATCGTAGGCGAGATGGGCGTGCTGCCTTTCTGGCTGGGGGAGATGGCGCTCGGACACTTCGTCCACTGGTCGTGGTCGTTCGTGCTCGTCGCGCTCTTCTCGTCGGTCCTCGCGTATCTCTTCTGGAACCGCGGCGTGGCGGAGGTCGGCGCCAACGTCGCGGGGCTCTTCGTGCACCTCATGCCGGCGTTCGGCATCGTCCTCGCGTGGCTCTTCCTGGGCGAGCGGCTCGAGGCCTATCACATCGCGGGGATCGTGCTGATCCTCGCGGGCATCTTCGTCACGAGTCGATACCAGCGGCGCCGCGCGGACGCGGAAGAGGGCGCCGCCATCGGCACCGACTGAGCGAGGCGTCATGGCAGGCGACGACAGCGTGGACGGCAGCATCGGCGACGCGGGACGCGTGGCGCTCCAGCAGCATCTCGCCGACTTGACGATCGAGCATCGCGACCTCGATCTCGCCATCGCGAATGTCGAGCGCGACCCCGCTCACGACGAGCTCGCCGTGCGCCGCATGAAGCGCCGCAAGCTCCTGCTCAAGGACCAGATCTCGCGACTGCTGCGCCAGCTCGACCCCGACGTCCCGGCCTAGCGGCGCCGCTAGAGCTCGAGGTCGGCGTTCACCCGCCGCGAGAGCAGCGCCTTCGCGTATGCGTTGCGCGCGCGCAGGCGCGGCTCGACCACGATGCCCGCGATGGTACCGACGATGGTGCCGACCACGCCGGCGAGGGGCAGCGCGAGGATGAGCCCGGGGATGCCCGCGACGGCGCCGCCGATGAACACCATGAGCACGGCGGGAAGCGGATGCATGCGCACGCTGCGACCCAGCGTGATCGGGATGAAGAAGAAATTGTCGAGCATGCGGCTCACGACGAACACCGCGACCACGCCGTACACGACCCACAGGGCGTCGGGGTGATCGGCCGCGGAGACGAGGATCGCGAGCGCGAACCCGACGACGGTGCCCACCATGGGGATGGATTGCAGGAGCGCGCACACGAAGCCGATGACGATGGCGTTGGGCACGCCGACGATCAGGAATCCCATTCCGAGCACGAACGTGTCGATGGCCGTGAGCTTCATCACGCCCTGGAAGTACGCCTTGGCCGTGGCGTCGACGCGATCGAACATGTAGATCGTGCGCTCGAAGAACGCGTTGGGCACGCCGCGGATCACGAGCTTCGTGAAGAGATTCCCGTCGCGCAAGAAGAAGAACGCAAAGAACGGCGCGAGCAGCAGCGAGGGCAGCGACGCCGCCGTGGCGAGGAGCGCCTCGCGCACTTTCTGCTGGACGAACGTGCCGCCGAACTCGGTGAGATGGCGGCCCATCTCGGCGTGGAAGTCGAGCCGCTTGAGGAAGGCGAACTGCGCCTCGAGCGCGCCGAGCGTGCGGTCGACGAGGATGCGCCCGCCTGCGAGATAGCGCAGCGCGGTCTCCTGGCCCGTCACCGCCTGCGCGGCGAGTCAGGGCAGGAGCGGTATCAGCACCAGCACCACGAGCAGCGTGACGCTTCCCGCGACGATGGCGGCCGCGGGCTCGCGCGCGATGCCCGAGAGCGAGAGCCTGCGCACGACCGGGAAGAGCATGTAGTACAGGATGATGGCGATGAGCAGCGGCACCACGAGCCACAGCGCCTTCGCCGAGGCGACGAGCAGGAGCGTGGTGATGACGATGGTGATGAGCCAGACGAGCGGGCCGCCCGCCAGGTAGCCCGTCTTCACAGCGCGCGGGAGTCGATCGAGGCGTAGCGCGAGACGAGCTTCTGGCCCAGGTCGCGCGCGAGCTGGAGGGCGATCTTGGACGCGATGCCGGCGTGGGTCTCGATGAGGTCGTTGAAGTCCGCGCGCGACAGCGCGGCGACCGTGCACGGCTCCAGCGCCCGGACCTGCGCGGTGCGCGGGACGCCGTCGAGCAGCGCGAGCTCTCCGAACAGCGCCCCCGTGGGAATCTCCGCGAGGCGGCCCGTCGCGGGTTCACCCTGGCGGCAGATGAGCACGCGGCCCTCGAGCACGACGTACAGCGCCTGGCCTTCCTCGCCCTCGTCGAACACGACCTCGCCCGCGAGGTACTCGCGCTCGTGCAGAAGGCCCTCGATCACGCGGAGCTCGCGCGGCTTGAGGGTCGAGAAGAGGCCGATCTGGCGCAATTGCGCGAGCTTCGGGTGCTCCATCTTTTTTTGCTTGAGGAAGCCGAGCATGGGCCTGTCGGGCAACGACCGGGGCGTCTCCCCGCTTGTCGGACGATTGTCGCACGTCGTCCGCCGGGTGACGAGGCGGGCTTTTCACCCGGGCGGCGATCCCGTAAAGTCGGGCCGCGCCGTGGGCCGACGACGGCGTCGGGAGGTCCCATCCAACGCCGTGCCGAGGTTCCCGCCGCGCCGCGATCGCAGCCCCGCATCCGGGTAGGGCTTGCCGACGCCCGCCGCTTCGGCGCGCTGTGGCGACGCTGCGTCGCGTCTCCTCCGTCTCCCGACGCGACGTGGGTCTACGGCGACCTTCGCGCCAAGCTGTGCGAACCCGCGCGGCGCTACCACAACCTCGGGCACATCGACGACTGCCTGCGCCGCTTCGACGAGGTGGCGCCGCTGCTCGACGATCGCGACGCCGTCGAGCTGGCGCTCTGGTATCACGACGCGGTCTACGACCCGGGCGATCCCGCCAACGAGCGGCGCAGCGCGGAGCTCTTCCTCGCGCATTCCGCCGGCGCGCGCGTGCCGTTCCGCCGCCGTGTGTGCACGCTCATCCTCACCACGCGCCGCAATCGCACGCCGCGGACCAACGACTGCAAGTTCATCGACGACATCGACCTCGCGGGATTCGGCTCGTCGTGGGAGGAATTCACGTTCAACGGAGAGCTCCTGCGGCGGGAGTTCTCAGAGCAGACCGACCGCGATTACTACCGAGGGCTGCACGGATTCATCTCGTCGCTTAGGCGACGGCCGCGCTTCTTCCGCACCGACTGGTTCGCCGCACGCTTCGAGGCGCAGGCGCAGTCGAACGTCGCGCGGCTCCTGTCCGACGTGGAGCGTCGCGCCTACTGACGCGCCGCCATGCGACCGTACTTGTCGTCGAAGCGCACGATGTCGTCTTCCTCGATGTAATCGCCGCACGCCACTTCGATGATCGCGAGCGTCCCCGTGCCGCGATTCTCGAGGCGATGCATCGTCTCCACGGGGATGAACGTGGACTCGCCCTGCGGCAGGTCGAACACGTTCTCGCCCGACGTCACCCGCGCCGTGCCGCGGATCACCACCCAGTGCTCGCTTCGATGGTGATGCAGCTGGAGCGATAGCGACGCGCCGGGCTTCACCTCGATGCGCTTGATCTTGAAGCCGGGGCCTTCCTCGAGGATGGTGTACGTGCCCCACGGCCGCGCGACGGTGCGATGCAGCTTGTACGAATCGTGGCCGCGCGCCTTGAGCTCGCCTACGACCTCCTTCACGCGCTGCAGGTGCTCGCGATGCGCGACCAGCACCGCGTCGGGCGTGTCGACGATCACGAGGTTCTCGACGCCGATGGTCGCGACCACGCGGTCCTCGGAGTGGATGAAGGTGCCGCGCGTGTCGATGGCCACGCGCTCGCCGCTGCCGCGGTTGCCGTCGGCATCGGCGTCCGTGAGCTCGGAGATGGCCTGCCAGGATCCGACGTCGCTCCAGTCGAAATCGCCGCGCACGACGGCCACCCGGCCATCGGCGGCGGCCTTCTCCATGACCGCGTAGTCGATCGAGACGTCGGGCGAGGCGGCGAACGTCGCGGCGTCGATCTCGAGCATCGCGTCGCGGGGACGCGTCGACAGGGGCTGCCACACCGCGCGCGCCGCCGCGGCGATCGCGGGCGCGTAGCGATCGCACGCCTCCAGGAACGCGCGCGGCGTGAACGCGAACATGCCGGAGTTCCACACGTGCGAGCCGGCGGCCAGGAACTCGCGGGCCCTCGCGAGCGGCGGCTTCTCGACGAAGGCCTTCGCGACGAACGCGCGCGAGCCGAGCGGCGCGCCGCACTCGATGTAGCCGAAGCCCGTCTCGGGCAGCGTGGGCGTGATGCCGAACGTGACGAGCGAGCCGTCGCGCGCGAGCTCGGCCGCGCGCGCGACCGCCGCGGCGAATGCGACCTCGTCGCGGATGAGGTGATCGGCGGCGAGCACGAGCATCACGGCCTCGTCGCCGAAGCGCGCGCGGACGAGATGAGCGGCGAGCGCGACGGCCGGCGCGGTGTTGCGTCCGAAGGGCTCGAGGAGGTAGGCGGCGTCCGCGGGCTCGCCTGCACCGAGGCCTGCGTAGACATCCTTCGTGTGGAAATAGTAATCGCGATTGGTGACGGTGACGAGGCCGCGCGAGCCCGGCAGGCGCGTGGCGCGATGGGCCGTCTTGCCGAGGAGCGTCTCGCCGTCGGGCAGCGGCATGAAAGGCTTGGGAGCGGCTTCCCGCGACAAGGGCCAGAGGCGGGTGCCGGCGCCGCCGGAGAGGATGACCGGGACGATGGAGGTCATGGGCAAGGCCTGTCGGAACACGAAGCGGTCATTTTACCGGGTAGGGCCCTGTCCTACGCGCCCGTGCACGGATCCCACAAGCCGACGCGGCACCCGGACGATGGCGATCCTGGCATCGCGGGGCAATCATGGCGACGTGGCCACCTCGTTCCAGGAGACATCCATGATCAGGACCTCCATCGCGGCAGTCGCCGCGCTCATGGCATTCACGATGGCGGGATGCGCGAGCACGCCGCCGGCTCCCACCGAGCAGTTCGCCCTCGGGCGGGCCGCGGTGGCCGACGCGGTCAGCGCGGGTGCGCCGGAACTCGCGCCTTCGGCGTTGCGCAGCGCGCAGGACAACCTCGACCGCGCCAATGCTGCCTTGACCGCCGGAAAGACCGTCGACGCGCGTCGCTTCGCGGAAGACGCCGAGGCCGATGCGAAGCTCGCCGCGGCCACTGCGCGATCGCGCAAGGCGGAGCGTGCCCTCGCCGAAGTCGAATCGGGCATTCGCGCGCTGCGCGAAGAGCTCGTGCGAAAGGGACAATCATGAAGACCAGAACCAAGCTCCTCGCCCTGGCCGTAGCCGCCGTCACGGGCGCGTGCAGCACCGTTCCCCCAAGGCCCGCGATGCTCGACGATGCGCGCGTGGCGGTCGATGCGGCGCGAGCCAATCCCAAAGTGACAACATACGCGGCCGGTGAGCTGCAGGATGCCGTCGCGACGTACGATCGCGCCGAGGCGGTCCTGCGCAACGATCGCAACGAGGAGGAGGCCACGCATCTCGCATATCTCGCGCGCCAGCGGGCCGCCATCGCGCAGGAAACGGCGCGCATGCGCTACGCCGAGCAGGCGATCACTACGGCCACCACGGAGCGCGAGCGGATCCGGCTTGCGGCTCGTGCTTCGAGGCCGAGACGGCGCAGCGGTCGGCGATGCTCGCCGAGCTTCGCGCCGAGGCCGCGCGCAGCGCGGCGCGTGATGCCGAGCGCCAGGCGTTGGCCGCGCAACAGGCCGCGCGCGTATCGCAACAGGCCGCGCGCGTATCGCAGCAGGATGCCGCGACGATGGCGCAGCGCAATGCGACGCTCGAGCGCGAGCTCCGCGAGCTCGCGGCCACCAAATCGGATCGCGGGCTCGTCGTGACATTGAACGACGTCCTGTTCGACAGCGGCAGCTCCGATCTGCGTCCGGGCGGCCAGCGCCTCGTTGCGCGGATGGCGGAGTTTCTGCGCGAGTATCCGGAGCGGACGATCGCCATCGAAGGCTTCACCGACAGCGTCGGCGACGACCAGTACAACCAGACGCTTTCCGAGCGCCGTGCCTCATCGGTGCGCGTGGCGCTCGTCGACGCCGGCATCGATCCGTCCCGCATTTACGTCAAAGGCTACGGTGAGGCGTACCCGGTCGCGTCCAACGACACGTCCGAGGGGCGTCAGCGCAACCGGCGCGTGGAGGTGGTCATCTCGGACGAGCGCGGGACTATCGCTCCGCGAATCGCTTACGCGGCGCCGCGACGTTGACGGGATCGTGGCGCGAGATCGACGCGATGAAGGTGCAGGTCACAGGCTCTTCGTCGCGTCGACCGTCACCGGGTAGGGAAGGGCGTCGATCCTGATCGAAGAAGGGGTGGATCGCGTGAAGATGACGTCGAGGTCGAGCGTCACGAACGTCGTTCGATGGCTGTAGTCGGCGATCATCAGCTTGTTGTGGGTCAGGTCCTTGATCGCCACCCATTGCGTATAGTCCGAGACCACTTGCCCGCCTTCGCGGCTCTGGGCGATGCCGAGGGGAATGTCCACCGTATTGAGCACGTGCGCGATCGCTTGCGCGGCATCGGCGGCGTTGGCGGGCTTCGGCACATTGTGACGCATGAACGAAGCGCGCACGAAGCGCGCGGGCGGCGTGTAGTCGCCGGGGATGCCGATGACGCCTCCTCCCTGTCCCAGTGCCGTGACGTTACTGTCTCCGACCTTCATGCTGGCGACGCCGAGGGTGCCGAGATTGAGGTAGTTGCGCAAGTTGAGCAGGTGCCAGTCGTATGTCGGCGCGTTGGTGAGCACGTGCGCCACGTTGTCGTGCATGCGCAGCTCGCCGTTCACGTACTCGACGACGACGCCCGCCCCGCTGCGATCGGTGAATATGAAGTGGATCGTCGGCGGCGTCGGGCCGGAAGGCAGCGAGGGATCGGTCCACACCTTGAGGGTGGGAAGCGCGGCCCGCACCTCGGCAACGGAGGCCAGGTTGCCCAACGCCCATTGGCCGAAAGCCAGGATCGACACGTAGCTCCTGTCATGGGCCGTCACCGTTTGGTACTGAGTGAAGCCCGGCAGGAAGTTGCCGCTCATGCCGAGCCCCTGCGAGTTCTGGCCCTCGAGGATCGCGCCTCCGGGAATCACGGCGGCGCTGACGCCCACCATGGCGAATTTCGAGGGGACGGTCGTCGCCGGAAGCTTGAGGGCGGGCGGCGCCGACAGGATGACCGGCGTACCCTTTGGGAAGCTCACGAGCGTCCATTGCATGTCGAACGCCCACTCCATCGTGCGGCCGGCCACCACGGATTTGTCCAGGGCGACGATGTCCACCGCCGTGCAGGCGAGCGACGCATGGAAGGTCGCAGCGGCGCAGGCGATGGCGACCGCTGCCTTCAGGGCATGTGGGGTTTGCATTCGGGTGCTCCTTGATCGTGAGGACGTTGCCCGGTGCCCCCGATGCAACAAGCGTGCCCTGCCGCTCATTGCCCCTTGAACTGCGCGGCGCTCGCCGCCATTTATGGGCTTGCAGCGCTGCATCGCGACGTCCTTCTGCCAGTCGAGTCGCGCCTGCGCGAATGGTAGAATACGTGCTGCAATACTCGCTCGATCACCGGGGGTGAACTGGTCTCGACGGGGGCTGTGAAGCAGATTGGGGCATGCCGAGGCGTTAGTCCTCGTAAAAACCTGACACTCGCAAATTTAACTGCGAACGACGAAACCTACGCTCTGGCGGCTTAACCCCGCTGGACCTTGCACCGGGCGGCGCTCAGCCCGGGTGAGCTAGCCGGCAACGGCTGATTCACGGCAAGGACATTTAGAGCGATCGCGTCCGCCCGGGTCACTTGGGCGAGGCGCTAAACCAAGGTGACTGGCCTGCACGTCGTCTGTCCGTCAACGGCGCGCAGGTGAGAGCACAATGACGCGACTAAGCATGTAGTCCTGACTGTGGAGCGTCTTCGGACGGCGGTTCGATTCCGCCCACCTCCACCAATCGCAACGCGAAAGGCCCCAGTCCGGGGCCTTTCGCGTTTCCGCGTCCCTTCGCGTTTCCGCGTCCCTCACCACGCAACCTGCGTAATCCCGTGCGCCCGGGCGAGTCGCCAAACCCGCGATCGGCGACGGCCGTAGGAACGCCCCCGACATCGGCAACTCCGCCTCTCCGCTACCGGCTCACGCGCTCGCCTTGCAGGATAGACGTCGCGCTCTTCAATGTCCGGCGCTCGGCCCATCGACGGGCCCGCCGGACCTGCGAGCCGTCGACGAGCCGACACCCCCGCCATGCCCTTCCTCGATCTCCTCCAGTGGCCCGCGATGCTCCTCACGCTCGTCGCCTCGTGGTGGGTGACCTCTTCACACGCGAAGCGGCGCAACGTCGGGTTCTGGCTCTTCACCGCGAGCAACATCCTGTGGACGGCGTGGGGGCTCCACGCGGATGCCTACGCGCTCGTGCTGCTCCAGATGGGCCTCGTGGTGCTCAATATCCGAGGGCTCAAGAAGACGGACGGCGAGTCGGGATAGACTCCCGGTTACAGGATGCGCCTCACCGCAAGGCGCGGTCCCAAGAGAAGCAGGACCTGGAGGGATGTTGGCTCACACGAGCGCAGTGTAGGCGTGCCGTCGCGCGCGCCGATGTTCGCCCCGTTCGCGATTCGCAGCTTCCGCTTCCAGTGGGCGGCGGACCTGACGACGTCGTGGGCGTTCGAGATGGAGACGCTGATCCTGGGCTGGTACATCCTCGTCCAGACCGGGTCGGTATTCCTGCTGACGGTCTTCGGCTCGCTCCAGTTCGCGGGCACGCTGATCGCGCCGGCGTTCGGCCTCGCGGGCGATCGCATCGGCACGCGCAACGTCATCGTCACGATGCGCGTGACGTACGCGCTGCTCGCGTCCGTGCTCGCGACGCTCGTGATCGCGGACGCGCTCACGCCGTATCGCGTCCTCGCTATCGCGGCGCTCGCGGGGCTCGTTCGGCCGTCGGACATGGGACTTCGCAACGTCCTGATCGGCGACACGGTCACGCACGACAGGCTCATGAGCGCGATCAGCCTCTCGCGCATCACGACGGAATCGGCGCGCGTGGCCGGGGCGCTGTTCGGAGCGAGCATCGTCGCCGTGCTGGGAATGAGCTTCGCATATCCCGTCGTGGTGATGCTCTACGCGCTCAGCGCTGCGCTCACGATGGGCGTGACCCGTCGGGTGCACGAGCCGAGCACCGCCGCGCGAGCGTCGCCATGGCGCGACTTGCGCGAGGGCGCCAAGGCGGTGTGGGAGACGCCCGAGCAGCTTGCGGCGATGCTGTTCGCGTTCCTCGTGAATCTCACGGCGTTCCCGTTCACGCTGGGGCTGCTGCCCTACGTCGCGCGAGAGATCTACGGCACGAGCCAGGCGGGACTCGGGTACCTCGTCGCGAGCGTAGGGACGGGCGCGATCATCGCGGCGCTGCTCCTAAGCCGGCTCGGCACGTCGGTGCGTCCCGCGCGCACGATGGTGATATTCAGCATCGTGTGGCACGTGCTGCTGATCGCGTTCGGGCACAGCGAGCAATTGCGCTCCGGCATGATGCTGCTCCTCTTCGCGGGAGTCTCGCAGAGCTTCTGCATGCTCTCGCTGGCGCTGCTGCTCCTGCGAGGCGCGCCGCCGGCGCTGCGCGGTCGCATCATGGGCATGCGCACGCAGGCGGTGTACGGCCTGCCGATCGGCCTGCTCGTCGCCGGTCCTCTCATCGACCGCCTTGGCTTTGCGGCGACGGCGACGCTGTACGGAGGCGTCGGCGTGGCGTGCACGCTCCTTCTCGCGACGCGATGGCGCGCCTCGCTGTGGTCGAGGAGTGCGGAAGGCAATCGCGGCTGACGGCGCGGCGCTCGCGAGATTGCCTGCGCCGTGTTCCCCAGACGCCCGGCGCGAGCTCGTCTCGAAACCCCTTGCGCCGGTCACCGAAGCCTCCACGGACGAACCGCGCCGGGCTGCGACCGGCAGTCCATCGGGCGGGACGAATCGCCTTGTGACCCACCCCCTCCGGCGGTATCGTCCGCGCACCATCGTCGCTGTGACGAGGCCTTTATCAGGGGAGGGCTCGAAATGGAACGGACGTCGTTGGTGCGCGCACGCGAGGCGGGTGGAGTGACGTTGACGGTGATCCTGCTGGTGCTGTTGGGTGTCGCGGGGTACTTCACCTACAAGGGGATCGTGTTCTACCGCGCGAACATCGCGCCGGCCGTGTCGGAAGTCTCGAAGGTCGTGGGCGTCGTGAAGGACCTGGTACCCTCGTACAAGATGAAGCGCGATCCTGTCGAGGTGGCGCAAGCCCTGCGAGCGTCGTTCCAGATGGCGCCGCCCGAAGGCTACGTCGGTGCCTTCGCGCTCTCGCTCGAATTCCTGGGCAAGCGCCCCGCGCAGATCATCGCGCTGACGCCCCAGGGCGTGCCCGTGTCCGAGATCTTCGAGGGCGGACGCAACGAGATTCGATTCAGCCCCGGCAAGCACACGATCTTCATCGCCGCGCAGTTCGACAACGGCGATCGCGACGAGATGCGCGAGGAGATCGGGAAGATGGTGGCTGGCGGAGAGCGCCGACGCGCAGAAGCCGGTCTTCATCGCCGCGGGCGGCAGGCGCGTCGCAGCGTACCGCGGCGTCGTGGAGGCTTACGGTGCGCGCAACACGGTCGTCACCGTGCTCCTGGACGAAGGCCGCATCTTCCACGCGACGGGCCCGGCGGAAGGGTTCGACGAGGCCGCGCTCGTGCGCGCGCTCGACGGGCTCGTCACGACGCATCCCGCGAACGCGCTCCTCTATTCGCACCCGAAGCCCGAAGCGGTTGCGACGGCCCCGGCCAACACGACCGCGGTGGCGGCCGTCGCCCCGACGCAGGACGACCCGTGCGGCATCCGCGGCCTCAAAGGCGACTTCGACGTCGTGATGGTGAGCGTGAGCCGCGGCTCGCAGCCGATCGACGCACTGATCGAGAAGGGCGGCAGCGAGGCCGCGCGGGAGGAGGTGATGGTGGGCGAGACGCCGAAGCCCGTGGTGCTGATCCTCTCCGGCGAATCGCCCGTCGTGTGGAGCGTGGGTCGCACGTCCGGGGCGCGCATCGCGGGAGTGCTTGCGCAAGGCGTATACCGGCAGGCGGTGATCGGGCTGCCGAAATCGATCCCGGTCGTCGCGTACTCGACCTCGGACGGCCCCAACGCGTGCACCTACTTTCGCGCGGACAAGGCCGAGACGCCCGAGTACAGGGCGATGAACCACCGCGTGCGCACGCTGTTCGGACGAGACGTATCCGTGTTCCTCACGATGAAGGCGGGGCCCGCGTTCGTCGTGGGCGACATCAAGGGCGACGTGGCCTACGCGCCCGACGTGACGCTCGCGAGCGTTACGCTGCCCGACAGCGTGACGCCCAGCGGCAAGCGCGGCCTCGATCGGCTCGAGAAGCAGAAGGCGATCCGCCTCGCGACCGACGAGGACATCGCGGCGTGGGTGCGCGGCGCCGCCACGCGACTCGGTCGGCCGTTCGACGCGTATCGCCGCGACATGGACTGGCGCCTTCGCAACGGATCGGTATACGTCGTCCTGGGCGACTTCGACCTCCCCGACGACCTTGCCGGCGCGAACGCACGTACGTTCATCATTCCGGCGGGCAAGTCGCGTCCCGGCGGACCGCAAGGCCACTGCACGTTCCTCGCGATGGAGGGCTTCCAGTGCTACGGCGTGGGCTGTCGGTAAGCCGGTGCGACGGGTCGCCCGTGGACGCGCGCTGACGTGACCGCCCGCGCCGCGACGCCGCTGGCCGCGATCCTGATCGCGAGTCCCTTCCTCACGTGGGCGGGGCTCTCGGCGCTGTCGTTCTTCACGATGCTCGAGCCGCCGCTCACGGCTTCGCGCGGCGTTGCGCTCGCGATGCAGGTCGCATTCTCGCCGACCGGCATCGCGGCGCCGCTCCTCGGCATCGGGCTCGTGATGCGAAGCGCGTGGGCGAGGCGCATCGGGCTCGTGGCATTCGCACTGGGCGCCGTCGCGAGCGCGTGGGTGATCGCCGTGCAGGCGACGTCGGGGCAGCTCGACTCGAATCTTCCGGTGGCCATCGCGTGGCTGGTCGTGTGCGCGGGCTACCTCGCCTATTTCTCGCGTCCCGCGGTGCGCGAGGCGTTCGACCCCGCGCCCGCGCGTGCGCGCGCCGCCGAGCCCGAGCCGATCCGCTACTCGGAGGCGATGACGGTCGTCGCGTGGAGCGAGGTCATCGTCGGCGGGCTCGTCGCGGCGGTCGTCGCCTACCTATGGATCGTGACGAGCAGCCAGCCGCTCCTCGATCTCCGACCCGGCGGGCAATCGTCCGAGGTCGACGAGCTCCTGCGGCCCATCGTGTTCGCGGTGCTCGCCTTGCTGCTCGCCCCGCACGCGCTGACCACGTACGCGAGCGCGGCCATCCTCTTCCGTCGCAACGCCATGCAATCGTCCAAGCGCTACGCCGTGCTGACGTGCTGGACGACGGCGTGCGCCGCGCTCGTCACCACGTGGCTCGTCACGCACGAAAGCCTCGAGTTCGACGCTCGCCTGGCGCTGTACCTGTACCTCGTGTGCGGCGCGTCGCTTCTTTGCCAGGCGGCGTTCCTGTACGCGCTGAAGTGGTTCCGGCCGCCGCCGTGAAGCGCTCGCTCGCCCTCGTCGCGTCCGCGGCCGTGATCGCGCTGGCCGCGTGCGATCGCGCCGCGCTGGACGTGGCGCCGCGCCGATTCATGCAGGGCGGCGTGTGGTGGCCGCATGCCGCGGGATACTGGCTTCACCAGTACGCGGAGCGCGACGAGGTGGAGCGGCTCATGGACGGCGCCGGATTCGCGTGCCGCGACGAGCCCGCTGCGGAAGGGGCGCGGCTCGTGTGCGAGCGCGGCTTCCGATGGCCTCTCGGCGTGGTCGCGCGGCGCAACGTGGTGGAGGTGGCGTTCAGGAAGAACGGCGTCGTCGCCGCCGCGCAGGCGACGTGCGCGTATGCGCTTTTCGACGTCGAGGCGCTGTCGGGTACCTGCGATCCGTTCGCGGCGCCTGGCGCGGTGTATCCGGACACGGAGACGTTCGCGGCCGCGGTCGAGGCGATGCTCGCCCCCGCGCGCAGGCACGAGCTCGCCGACGCGCGTCGCCTCGCGCGCGCCGCGCCGCTGCCGCTGCCCGATGCGCAGGAAGCGAGCGATCGGCTCGCGCGCTGGCGATTCGAGTGCGATCCGCTGCAGCACCGGTCCACGACGAGCTTCACGGGCAATCGCGGCGACGTGGTCGAGATGCGCTGCCGGCAGTGGAGCCTGCGCACTGGGCAGGGCGAGCCGCAGAGACAGGACGTGGTCGTACGCTATGACACCGCGGACCTCGCGGTGCTGGGCGTGGAAGCGCGGCTCGATGGCGCTTCGCGGCCGCTTTCGAAAGCCCTGGACACGCAACGAAAGCCGGCCGGGCCCGTCGCGGCGCCCGGCGGCCGCCCGCCTTTGCCCGAGTCGCTGGCGCTTACGACCCTTCGCGGCGATCGTATCGACATGCCGATGAGCGCCGTCGGCACCGGCTCGCGCGACCAGACGCGCGAGGGGTTCGTTGCGTTGACACCCGATTCTCAGCGCGCGCTCGTCGCGGCGTACCTCGACAAGCAGGCGCGCGAGTGGCAGGCAAGGGGCGAGCGCCTCGATCGCCTCTCCTACCTCGTGGTGTCGCCGCTCGAATGGTATGGGCCGCGGGCGCTGCCGCACCTCGACGCGCTCATGTCCGACGACAGGCCGCTGGTGGGCGCGCGCTCCTCAACTACGTCTGCGTCGACACGCCGCTGCGCTCGGACGCGGCGCGCGATCCGCCTCGCCTCCTGCAGGCGATGCGCGCATGCCTCGACGCGAGGCGCGGCGCGATGCCGCGCAGCGTCGAGTTGTTCGATCGCCTGCTGGCCAGGGACATTCGTACGCTCGAGGCGAGCGACGCGCGGGCGTTGAGCGCCTTCATCAATTTCAGGGTCGACGTGCTGCGGGTGACGGCGCTAGGCGCTGCCGGGCCGCAATCGTCCGCGGCTCTCGCGAAGACGGTCGCCGGCAAGCAATCGAGCCTCGACCCCGACGTCCGCAACCTCGTCTCCGCGGCGCTCGCGCCGCCGGCCGAGGCGAAGGTCGCGCGCTAGACCGACTCAATACCCGGGCGGCTTGACGAGCGGCACCGCGAACGTCTGCACGAGCGCCATGGCCGCGACACCCGCGACGATGCCCGCCACGCCCCACGCGATGCCGCCCGTCTGCAGGATGTAGAAGCCCGCGAGCATCGGAAGGAGCGCCGCGAACACGCCCATGGCGTGCGCCATGACGGGCTTGCCGCACGCGCGGCACGCTGTGACGCGACCGGGTCCGAGGCCCGCCTTGCGCGCGAGCGTCATGGCCGATCCCCCGCAATGGGGGCACTTCGTCACCGCTCGTCTCCGCGCTTGCGTCCGCTTCGCATACCTCGTCCTTCCTGCGCATGTACACTCGTCGGCGGCAAGCGTAGCGTCGGCGCGGCCCGCTGTCGACCGCCATCGCGCTCGCTCGCCTCGTCCGCCATTGTCGCCCAGCGGCCCGATACACACGATCCCTCGCGCGCCATGAGCCCACACGCCGCTCTCGTGAACGTCATCCGCGACGCGTTCTCCGCCGTCGAATACCCGGGCGACTGGTGCCTTGCCGGCAGCACGGAAGGCAAGGAGCCGCGGCTCCTCGCGGGCGAGTTCGCCGGCAAGGACGACTGGCGGCGTCGACGGCGAGCTTCCTCGACGAGGCGCCGGGCAGATTCGGCACCGCGCTCTCCGCTTCTTCTCGGACGAGGCGTTCGCTTCTACCTGCCCGTGCCTCTCGGGGAGCGTCGAACTGCTCGCGCCGATCCCGTGTTCCATCTGACGCACGGCCTCGACGACGCGTCGCGCGAGGAACGGATCAATCCGCGACGCTACGGCGAGCGTACGTGGCTCGACCACGCGAAGCACCGTTTTGCGGTGTTCGACGACGCGCAGCGCGCAGCGATCGCGGCTTACCTTCGCCACAAGCTCGCGACCGGCACGCTGGTCGACTTCGAGGCAGCGCCAGTTCAGGCGCTCGACGCGTACTGGGCGCGGTCGCGCTGAGGGCTGCCGGCGACGTCGCGACGTCACCGGTCGGCGCGAGCGCGATGCGCCGCCTCGAATGCGATCTCCTCGTCGTGGGCTCGGGCGCGGTGGCTTGCGGCGGCCGTCACGGCCGCGCACGCCGGTCTTCGCGTGATCGTGGCCGAGAAGGAGCCGGTGTTCGGCGGCACGACGGCGTGGTCGGGCGGATGGATATACGCGCCGCGCAATCCGCTCGCGGTGCGCGCCGGCATCGTCGAGCTTCCCGCTTGCGCCGCGTGACCGGCGAGCACTTCGACGAGGCGCGCGTAAACGCGTTCCTCAAGGCCGCGCCGCGCATGGTCGCGTTCCTCGAGGCGAATACGGCGGTCGAGGTTGAGAGCGGAATTCATCCGACACGTACGGCACCCGTCGGGCGCAGGGCGGACGATCGGTGATCGCGGCGGCGTACGACGCGCGCAAGCTGGGGCCGCTCGCGGCGCGCCTTCGCCGTCCGCTGCGCGAGACGACGTTCCTTGGGCTCACCATCCAGGCGGGGCCCGACCTGCGCGCCTTCATGAACGTGACGCGATCGCCGCGCGCGCTCGCGCACGTCGCGTGGCGCGTCGGGCGACACTTCGTCGACCTCGCCGTGCACGGCCGCGCGATGCAGCTTCGCAACGGCCTCGCGCTCGTCGGCGCGGCTCCTGCGATCGTGCGCCGACCTGGGCGTTTCGTTGCGCGAGTCGTCGCCGGTGACGAGGCTCGTGGTGCGCGAAGAACGCGTTGCCGGCGCGATCGTCGCGACGCGCGACGGTGAGGTGGAGGTATCGGCGGCGTGCGGCGTCGTGCTTCCGACCGGCGGATTCGCGCACGACGCCGTGCGTCGCGCGGCGCTTTTTCCCGTGCCGGATCAACACTGGACGCTCGCGGTGCCCTCGGCCACGGGCGACGGCCTTCGCCTGGGCGAGCGCGTCGGCGGCAGCGTGGACGCCACGCTCGCCTCCCCCGGCGCGTGGTGCCCCGTCTCCCTGGTCCCCGACGAAGGCCGCGGTGCGGGTCGCTTCCCGCACATCATCGAGCGCAGCAAGCTTCGGGCATCGGCGTGCTTCACGGCGCTTCTGCAACAGGGGCAACGGCTATCACGACTACGTCCAGGGCGATACTCGCGGCGGTCCCTGCGGGGTCGGAGGTCGCGTCGTGGCTCGTCTGCACGCGCGCGTTCCAGCGTCGCTACGGATTGGGCTATGCGCGACCCGTGCCGATGCCCTCGGGCCGTATGTGCGCAGCGGATACTTGAAGACCGGCCGCACGATCGCGGAGCATTGCGCGTGCGCATCGGTGATGCCGCGGGCCTCGAGCGCACGATCGCGCAGTACAACGAGCACGCGCGTCGCGGCGAAGATCCTGTGTTCGACGCGGCTCGACGATCTGGCCGCTACCAGGGCGACGCGCGTCGCTCCCAATCCGTGCGTCGCGCCGATCGAGGACGGGCCGTTCTACGCGGTCAAGGTGCTGCCGGGGAGCTTCGGCACGTTCGCCGGCCTGCGTACCGACGAGCACGCCGCGGAGTGCTCGCGAATCGCCAGCCTATCGCGGACTCTACGCGGAAACAGACATGAGCGATTTTCTATCCCGCCGGCGGCATCAACATCGGGCCTGCGTTGACGTTCGGGTTCATCGCGGGCGAGCACGCGGCCCGCGAGGCGGCTACGCGTCGCGCGCCGCCTGCCTGAAGTCGTCGATCGCCTCGGCGACGGTGCACACGCGCGCAAAGTTGGGGATGCCGGTTGCGAGCGCGTTGTCGTGCGGGGCAGCGGCGGCGCAGCACGCGTCGCGCACGACCGTCATGCGATACCCCAGGTCGAATCCACCTGCCGTGCGGTGCTCTCGACGACCATGTGCGTGAACGCGCCGGCGACGTACACGTCCATCGCGCCCGCGTTGCGCAGCACCGAGTCGAGGCGGCGCGTGTTCTGGAACGCCGACACGCCCACTTTCTGGACGATCTCGTCGGGACGCGGCAGCAGCGCGAGCTCGACGTCCGTGGTGCCGGCCGGGGCGGAGCGTCGCGCGGCGCGCGGCCGTGCCTCATCGCGACCGTGCTTCGCACCGCGTCGTAGTGGCCGCGCCGGTGCGGGCGCACGACCGCGACCTGCGCCACCATCACGTGCGCGTCGCGCGCGGCGTCGAGGAGCCGGCCCGCGGCGGCGATAGCGTCCTTCGGCACGGCGGGGTTCTCCCACGCGATGCGGTCCGAGAGCACGATGCCCCGCTGGAGATCGAGGAGGACGAGAGCGATCGTCATGACGAAGCCTCGAGGACGTGTTGTGTGACGGATTCGAGCACCGTCTGGCCGGCGTCGGTCTCGACGACGTTGCGAAAGAGAGCGTGTTGCGCCCGCGGTGCAGCGCCTGCGATCGAACGCGCAGCTTGCCGCGGCCCGGGCTCACGAACCATGCGGAGATGCTCGACAGGCGCATCGACGATGGCGCCGCGTTGACCCCGGCGCGCGCCGCGAAGCCGACGAGGAGGCCGCCCTGCACGTGGCCGACGCGATTGCCCGTGTGCGGACCCGTGGCGATGGTGAGGACCGCGTCGTCTCCTGGCGCAATGGGGTCCATCCAGAACGGCTCGAGGAATGCGCCGCCCGTCGCACCGAGCTGCGCGTCGCATCGGCGCATGGCCTCGCGCTCGCCGTCCGAAAGCGTCGCCTCGTCGACGGGGACTGCCAGCGGATCGTCGCTGCCCTGCCACGGCAGCGGACCGAGCTTCACCTCCGGCGGCTTCTCGAGGCACACGAACGCACCGGTCGCGTAGCCCGCTTCCTCGCCGCCCGCGAGGCGCACTCGGGTCATCGCCGGCGGCAGCGCCAGGCCGATCGAGTCGCGCAGGAGCGTCGACTCCGCCACCACGTCGCCGCGCAGCGCACGCCGATGAGCTGCAACTGCAGGTACACGGTGCTGAGCCGCTCGGTCGTGCGATCGAGCGCGCGCACCGCGGTGCCGAGCGAGACGTCGACGAGCACCGAGACGGCGAGCATGTCGGCCTCGCCCGCCGCGTTCTGCAAATGCGCGCCGCCGGGCATCACCATGCGCGTCATCTCCGGCGTGACGAGCGGCCACTGGAAGCCCAGGAAGTAGCCCGGGAAGTGAAAGCCGGGCGTGCGCGCCGCCTGCAGCGCGCACAGCACGCGCCGCCGGATCGAGCCTGCGTCGCTTCGTGGCATGAGGCGCCTACTCCATCTCGATGTTGCCGTCCTTGATGACCTTGCGCCACTTCACGACGTCCGCCTGCACTTCCTTCGCGAACTCCGACGGTGTGTTGCCGATGGGCGTGTCGCCTTCGGCCGCGAGCGCCTTCTGAACCTGCGGATCCTTCACGGCCTTCGCGACGGACGCGCTCACGGCATCGATGATCGCCTGCGGCGTCCCCGTGGGAGCGAAGATGCCGAACCACCCGCTCACCTCGTAGCCGGGAAGGCCTGATTCGGAAAGCGTGGGAAGGTCGGGCGCGAAGTCCGAGCGCTTGGCCCCCGTGACGCCGAGCACGCGAAGCTTGCCCGCCTTCATCTGCGCGATGGCGGCCGCCGGCGTGGAGAAGTAGAGGTCGACCTGCCCGCCGAGGAGCCCCGTGATGGCGGGCCCGCCGCCCTTGTACGGAATGTGCGTCATCTTGACGCCCGCCATCGACTGGAAGAGCTCCGCGGCGAGATGGCCCATCGATCCGGGTCCCGGGGACGCGTAGTTGAGCGAGCCGCTCTTCGCGGCCGCGATGAGCGCCTCGACGTTCTTCGCGGGCATCGACGGCGTGACCGTGAGCACGAGCGGGGACGTGGCGATGTCCGACACCGGCACGAGATCCTTCTCGGGATCGAAGCCGATCTTCTTGTTGATGCTCGGGAAGGTCGCGAAGTTCGCGAACATGAGGAGCAGCGTGTAGCCGTCGGGCGGGGACTTGGCGACGAGCTCGCTCGCGACGAGTCCCGCCGCGCCGCCGCGGTTGTCCACCACCACGGGCTGGCCCAGCAGCGCCGACATCTTCGGCGTGATCGTGCGCGCGACGAAGTCGCCGCCGCCGCCCGCCGCGGCGCCCACGACGAGGCGGATCGGCCGCGTGGGATATTCCGCCGCCTGCGCGGCCTGGATCGCCATCGTGGCGACGGCCGCCATGGCAACGATGATTCGCTTCATGCAACCTCCAAGGATGTCGGCGTTCGCGCCCGGGGCGCCGCCGGGTCTCGCGCGGCCGCTCTTCAGGCGAGCTCTGCGCGAGCGGTCATGACTTCGGTGCCGTCCGCCTTGCGTGCGACGAGCGAGAACGACGATTCGGAGATGCGACGGCCCTCGAGCGCGGCGGCTTCGCGCACGAACAGCGGCGCGACGCCGCGATACGAGAAGCGCGCGAGCCTGCGGCCGGTGCCCGGCACCGCGTTGCGCACGACGGACTCCATGAGCATCGTCGCGGTGAGCGGGCCGTGCACGACGAGTCCCGGGTAGCCCTCTTCGTTCGTCGCGTACGGGGCGTCGTAGTGGATGCGGTGGCCGTTGAACGTGAGCGCCGAGTAGCGGAACAGCAGCACCTCGTCGGTGACGTGGGCGATTGCCACAGCGCCGGCGGCGGGCGTCGACCGTGGCCGCGCGCGGCGGTGCCGGCGGCGAAGGGTTGCGGTAGACGATGTTCTGCACCTCGTCGATGGCGACGTGCCCGCCGACGCTCACGCGGTGGCGCACCGCCACGAACACGAGCGTGCCCTGCTTGCCCGATTTCTCCTCGACGGACGCGATCTCGGAATCGCGGACCGCTTCATCGCCTGCGCGAAGGTCCGCCATGAACGAGAGCTCGCCGCCGGCCCACATGCGGCGGGGCAGCGGGACTGGTGGAAGAAATCCGC
This sequence comes from Casimicrobiaceae bacterium, assembly GCA_044225355.1. GTDB lineage: Bacteria > Pseudomonadota > Gammaproteobacteria > Burkholderiales > Casimicrobiaceae > VBCG01. The sequence continues at coordinate 34,884 of JBGAIS010000001.1, forward strand.
CGCGATGCGGATGGCCGTCGGCGCGACTTCCTGCATGGGCACCATGGGGTTGAAATAGAGCCAGTGCCAGCCCGGCGGGACGGGCGATCCCGCGTGGATGTCGAGGTCCGGGGAGAGGGTGGCGGCGAGCGCGCGAAGCCGTGAGACGTCGAGCGTCTCGACGCGGCGCTCCGTGCGGCCGGTCCAGGCGCGAAGGTCTTCCGACGTCAAGGATGCGCCTCTTGAGGTGCGTCGTGCGCGCGGCTGCGCGATAAGGAGGAACTCGCCGCGTGGCCGATCGTGGTAACGCTCGCCATGTCTTTTCCGTCTCCTTGCGATGAACTCATTCGAATGACATGATTCTGGGGCGTCTCGAACCGCGCGTCAACCGATCGCCGCATCTTCGAAGGATGCCGATCATCGCACCCGCGCCGTTTTCTTGCGCCTCGTGCCTCGGCCAGGGTTGACATCGGGGGAGCTCCGTCTCCATGATGCGAATCATACGAATGTGTCCGAGCGTCTGCTCGTGAAGCGCGCCTTGCGCGTCGTCGGGGTCGTAACCGACCGGGTGCGGGCGTAGCGCTTGGGCGGTCGCGCGTATCGGGCGACCCGGGACGCGACGCTTGGTCCTACCCACGAAAGGAGCCTGGATGTCCATCGATGCCGACCTCGTCCTGCGCGAGGCCCGCGAAGTCCAGCACGTAGAGCTCGGACGTGAGCGCGCCGTGGAGCTCGCCTCGGAACTCGAGTCGCTCCTGGGGGCCGCTTCGCGGGTTGCCCAGGACGTGAGCTTCGACGACGATCCGGGCGCCTTTGCGACGTCGCTCTGGCGCTTGCGCGACGCTTCATGGTGCCGAGAGTGAGCGAAGAGCTCGCGTCGCTTTCGCTTGCCGAGATCTCCGAGGCGATCCGCACTCGACGCGTATCGTCGGTCGACGCGACCCGCGCGTGCATCGAGTCCATCGAGCGCTCCCAGGCCGAGATCAACAGTTTCATCTCTTTCGACCCGGAGCATGGATTGCTCGCGGCCGAACGCGCCGACGAGGAGCTCGCAGCCGGACGCTGGCGCGGGCCGCTGCACGGCGTGCCCATGGCGCACAAGGACATGTTCTATCGCAAGGGCAGGGTGTCCACGTGCGGCTCGCGGCTATGCGAGACGCGTGTCTCGGACGTGACGGCGACGGTCCATGCAAGGCTGGACGCGGCCGGTGCGGTCGACCTCGGCGGACTCAACATGTCGGAGTTCGCGGCGGGCCCGACGGGCCACAACGAGCGGTTCGGAAATTGCAGGAATCCCTGGAACGTCGATCACGTCACGGGCGGGTCGTCGAGCGGCTCGGGTGCCTCAGTCGCCGCGCGACAGGTCTACGCCTCGCTGGGCTCCGACACCGGCGGCTCGATCCGCCTCCCCGCCGCGATGTGCGGCGTGACTGGACTCAAGCCCACCTACGGCCTCGTAAGTCGTTATGGCGTGATGCCCCGATGCTGGTCGCTCGATGTGGTGGGCCCGCTCGCACGCTCGGCTCGGGATTGCGCGATGCTCCTCCAGGCTGTCGCTGGACCGGACGATGCGGACGCGACTTCCGTGCGTCACGATCCGCCCGACTACGTCGCCATGCTCGACCGCGACGTGCGGGGCATGCGCGTCGGTGTCCCGAGCAACCGCGTCTTCGCCGACGTCGATCCTGGCGTGCAGCATTGCCTGGATGACAGCCGCCGTGTCCTCGCGGAGGCAGGGATGGAGATCATCGAGGTCGACATCCCCGACCCGGGGCTCGTGTACGAGCTCACCAATCTCGTCAACAAGACCGAGGCGGCCGCGGTGCACGGCCGTTGGGTGCGCGATCGACGAGCGGAGTACTCGCTGTCGGCCGTGAATCGCTTCGAGGCGGGCTTCCACGTCCCGGCAACGCTCTATCTCGACGTGATCCGCATGAGGTCGAGATTGCTCGCGCGATTCGTCGAGAGCGTCTATGGACGCGTGGATGTCCTCCACATGCCGACCCTGGGCATCGAGGTGCCCTCGATCGAGGATACCGAGATCCGCAGCACCGCCCACGTGCCGCGCCTGATGGAGTCGATCACGCGGCACACGCGATGGGTGAGCTACCTCGGCTTGCCGTCGCTGTCGGTGCCGTGTGGATTCACGACGAGCCGTCTGCCCGCAGCGTTCCAGCTCGTGGGACGGCCGTTCTCGGAGGCGAGGCTCCTCGCCGTCGCGCACGCGTACCAGTCCAGGACGCAGTGGCACCGCGCCGATCCCCGGCCCGTCTCAGGACGTCGCTAGCTAGCGCACTCCACGCACGCCTGCGGATCGTTCAGGGATCGATGCCGCTGTGGAATGGCCGATGAGGTCGGCCTCGCCCTCGACCGAGGCGATGATCATCCCGCGAATCCCGCGCGGTTGCCTCGGTCGCGGCCCGTCGTCTTCCAGGCGATCGCGGCGTTCGAAGGCGCGGCATGCGGAAGCGCGACCGCGCGCCTGCGCGCGGCTCACGCCCCGTCGCCCTGAACGATGCGGTAGCAATGATGGGCCGTGCTGATCCAGTTGAAGCGAGCCTCCACCGGGACGTCGCTGTAGGTGAACGCGACGCGCTGCAGCTTGAGCACCCAGGTTCCGGGACGAAGCGCGCACAAGCGCGCCGCCTCCGCCGGAGCGGGGACCGTGCTGAGCGAATCGACGACCCTCGTCACGTTCACGTTGAAGTGCTGCTGGTAGAGCGAGTACAGCGCGTGATTGCCGTCGGGAAGCTGGGCTTTGCGAAGGCGCGGAAACGCCTGCGCCGGCAGGTAGACGTTCGAGTAGTAGACGGGCTTGCCGTCGAGGCGCACGAGCGTCGTGAGCTTGTACACCTGCTCCTTGTCGCCGCCCCGCGGCAGGCGCAGCGCCTCGGCGACGTCGTCGGGCGCGGCGATACGCGCGAGCGAGAGCATGGTCCGGTCCGTGGGCAGCGACGTGCCGTCGAGTCGCGTGATGTTGAGGAAGCGATGCGTGCTCTCGCGCTCGTCGAAATGAAGGACGAACGTCCCCTTGCCCTGTGCCCGCATGAGGACCTTCGCGTCCTCGAGCTCGCGCACCGCGGCGCGGATGGTCGAGATGCCCACGCCGTAGCGATCGGCGAGCTGGGGCTCGCTCGGCAGCATCTCGCCCGGTCGCCACTCACCGTCGACGAGGCTTCGTGTCAGCTTCTCGCGAACTTCCTTGTACAGGGGACGCTTGGTCATCGTGCCGTCCGGCGACAAAAGTGGCGGCATTATCACGCATGTCGCCGCGGTGATGCGCGCTTGACATCGACTGGTACCTTTCGGTAAAGTCATTTTACTCATTCGAATGACTTGACGACAAGGTACCGTGAAGCTCACCGCCCCCCGCCAGTTCACCCGTTACTCCGTCGAGGACCGCATCGCGCGCCTCACGCTCGTGCGTCCCGAAAAGCGCAACGCGCTCAACCGCCAGATGCGCAAGGAGGTGCAGGCTTCCTTCTACGACGTCGAGACCAATCCCGACGTGTGGCTTTGCATCATCGACGCCGAGGGCGACGTGTTCTGCTCGGGCAAGGATCTCCTCGAGAAGGTGCCGCCCGAGGAGGAGGACGGCCTCGTGCTCTCCAACGACGACCTCTTCCTGTACCAGCGCAACATCTACAAGCCGTTCATCCTCGCTGCCGATGGCGCGTGCCTCGCGCAGGGCGCGGGGTTCGCGCTGAGCTCGGACATCGTCATCATGACCGAGCGCGCCGCCATCGGCTGGCCGCAGGTGCTGCGCGGCATCTCGACCGTGTCGGGGCCGAGCCAGGGCCTGCACGCCATCCCCTGGCAGGCGGGCATGGGCTACCTCCTGCGCGGCAAGTTCATCTCCGCGCAGGACGCGCTGCGCTTCGGCATCTGCAACGAGGTGACCACGCGCGAGGACCTGCTTCCCTGCGCGCATCGCTGGGCGGCGGAGATCCTGCAGAGCGCGCCGCTCGCGGTACAGGCGGTGAAGGAAGCGGGGCGCCGCACGCAGGATCTCCCGCTCGAGCCACGCATGCGGCTCGCGCGCGATATCGCCAACCGCGTCCTGATGAGCGAGGACGCCAAGGAAGGCATCGCGGCCTTCAAGGAAAAGCGTCGGCCGGCATGGAAGGGACGATAGCCGCGGCGCACGCCGCGCCGGCAAGCGGCACGGCGGGGGCTTCGAGGCGCCACGTCACCGAGGCGGAAGCGAAGGGCATGCTCGCGAGCTACGGCGTCGCGACGCCCGCGCGACGCGTCGCCGCCACGATCGACCAGGCGCTCGCGGCGCTCTCGGCGTTGTCCGCGCCCGTCGCGGTGAAGCTCGTCTCGAGCGCGCTGCACAAGAGCGACGTCGGAGGCGTTCGCCTGAACGTCGCGGACGCTCAGGCGATGCGTGACGCCCGTCAAGGCGACATCGACGCCGCGCGGCGCGCCACGGCATCGAAGTCGAAGGCTATCTCGTCGAGGAGATGGCGTCGCCGGGCGTGGAGGTGATCGTCGGCGGCATGATCGACGCGACCTTCGGTCCGGGCCGTGCTCGTCGGCATCGGCGGCATCTTCACGGAGATCATGGACGACGTCTCCGTTCACATCTGCCCCATCGCAAGGAAGACGCGCTCGCCGCGGTCACAGCCGCGCGTCGAAGCTCCTGCTCGGCGCGCGCGGCCGGACGCCCGTCGACATCGAGTCGCTGGCCTCGATCATCCTGGCGATCGGCGGGGAGAAGGGCTTCCTCGTGGAGCACCAGGATCGCGTCGCCGAGATCGACCTCAACCCCGTGATCGTATCGGCGAAGGGCGCGGTGGCAGTGGATGCGCGCATCGTCATGCGCGAAGGAGTGAGCGATGCCCGCTGACGCCGATCCGTCGCTCGAGCAGGCCTTCAAGCCGCTGTTCGAGCCGCGCAGCATCGCCATCGTCGGCGCGTCGAGCTCCGCTCGCACGCGCGCCAACGACGTCCTCGATTTCGCGCTCGAGATGGGCTTCGCGGGCGATGTCTATCCCATTCATCCCACGGCTGCGAAGATCTCGGGCGTACGGGCGTATCGCTCGTTCGCAGAGTGCCCCACCGAAATCGACTACGCGTTCATCGCCATCGCCGCGGACAAGGTGCCCGATCTCCTCGAGCGCGGCGGCGAGCGCGTGCGCTTCGCGCAGATCATGTCGAGCGGCTTCGGCGAGACGGCCGACGGTGAGGCGCTCAATCGTCGGCTCCTCGAGGTCGCGCGGCGCAAGGGTGTGCGCATCGTCGGTCCCAATTGCCTCGGCACGTACTCGCCGCGCGGGCGCATCGCGTACATCCGCGACTGCCCCAAGGAGGCGGGCCCAGTGGGCATCGCCATGCAAAGCGGCGGCATCTCGACCGACATGCTTCGCCGCGGCGTCCAGCGCGGCCTGCGCTACAGCGGCGTCGTGTCGATCGGCAACTGCGCCGACCTCACGCCCTCCGACTTCCTCGAGTATTTCCTGGCCGACCGCGGCGCGAGCCATCGGTTTCTACCTCGAGTCCCTGCCGGACGCCGCCGCTTCTTCGAGGCGCTGCGCGACGCGCCGTGAAGCCCGTCGTCATCCTGAAGGGCGGCCGCACGCGCCAGGGGCAGCGCGCGGCGTCGACGCATACCGGCGCGATGGGCGGCGATGATCGCCTGTGGACGGCGCTGTCGCGACAGACCGGCGTTACGCTCGTCGAGACGGTCGACGAGCTCATCGACACACTGATGGCATTCCAGTGCATGGAGCCGCGGCTCGACCGGCCAGGCGACGGCGCGTTCGTCATCGGCAACGGCGGAGGCGCCTCGGTGCTCGCCACCGACCGCATGTCGAGGCTCGGCATGCGCGTCGTCGAGGTGTCGGCGCGCACGAAGGAGGCGCTCGAGGCCATGCGCCTGCCGCCGGGCACGTCCGTGAACAATCCGTTCGACGCGCCGTCGGGTGCCCTGCGCCTCGACGATGGCCGCATCTCGTCACGGCTCCTGCACGCGATCGCGAGCGAGGAACTCCCGGACGCGATCGTGTTCCATATCAACATGCCGCAGTTCCTCACCAATCCCAGCATCCCGGCGTCGGTCCTCGACAACCTGGTCGACGGCGCTATCGACGCACATGGCGCCGACGCCGCGCGCGCTCCGATGCTCCTCGTTCTGCGCTCGGATGGCTCCGAGGCCGTGGACGCCCGCAAGCGTGAAGCCCGAGCGCGCGCGCTCGCGGCCGGCATCCCGGTGTACGACGAGATCGCGCAGGCGCTGGGCGCGCTGCGCCACTTCCAGAGGTACGAGCAGTTCAGGAGCGAGTCCCGCGCCTCGGCGTGAACCCGCGGTCGGCTCCGGCGCGACCCGGGTTACGCCTTGACACGGTCCACCCGATGCAACCAGAATGATCAAAACATTCGAATGACACGCAGGACCAGGAGGATCGAAGTTGGCAGAGGATACGGCGACGGCGGACCGCTCCGCCCGGCGCGGCGGACCGGTCGCGTCGAAGGGCGCCGAGGCTGAGCGGACGGATGCGCCGCCGGCGGTGCCCGGCCGCTCGGCCGCGCGCTTCCTCGTCCCGTGGCTCGGTATCGCGGGCCTCATCGCCATCTGGTCCCTCGTGTCGTGGTCCGGCGCGCTCAACGAGCTCCTCCTGCCTTCTCCGCTCGCGGTGGTCCGCGCGGGGATCGAGGAAGCCGCGAGCGGCGTCCTCACCGCCAACATCCTCATCAGCCTGAAGCGCGTGCTCACGGGCTACGCGCTCGCGGTCGCGGTGGGCGTGGGGCTCGGACTCTTCGTCGGATGGAACGACACGCTGTACAAGGCGCTCAACCCCGCCATCGAGGCGCTGCGTCCCATCCCGCCCATCGCGTGGGTGCCGCTCGCCATCCTGTGGTTCGGCCTCACCGATCGCGCCGCGTATTACATCGTGTTCATCGGGCCGGTGTTCCCCATCTTCGTCACCACGGCGGCGGCGGTGCGCGCGACGGGCCGTCATTACGTCAATGCGGCGGAGTGCCTGGGCGCCACCCAGTGGGCGCTGCTGACGAAGATCATCCTGCCGGGCGCCATGCCCGAGATCTTCACGGCGCTTCGCGTGGGGATCGCGGTGGCCTGGACGTGCGTGGTCGCGGCGGAGCTCGTCGCGGCGCAGTCGGGACTCGGCTACCAGATGTGGCAAAGCCGCGAGCTCTTCAAATCGGCCAACGTCATCTTCGGGATGGTGATGATCGGAGCGCTGGGATTCGTGAGCAACTACCTCGTGCTCCTCATCGAGAAGCGCGTGCTCCGGTGGCACCGCGGAGCGGTCGCGCGATGAGCGCCGTGAACTCGATCGACGTCGCGGACCTCACCGTTTCCTACGGCAAGGGCGACGACCGCCGGCCGGCGTGCACGCGCGTGTCGTTCTCCGCCACGCGCGGCGAGTTCATCGGCATCGTGGGCTCGAGCGGCTGCGGCAAGACCACGCTTCTCAACGCCGTCGCGGGCTTCGTCAAGCCGAGCGCGGGCACGGTCCTCGTCAAGGGCGTGCCGCTCACGAGGCCGACCGCGAACGTTACGATGGTCTTCCAGTCTTACGCGCTCTTCCCGTGGATGACGGTCGAGAAAAACCTGATGTTCGGCCTCAGGATGAAGGGCGTGCGCGGCGCGGAGGCCGCGGCCGCCGTCGACAAGTACCTCGCCATGACGGGCCTGCGCGGCACGCAGTCGCTCTACCCCTACCAGCTTTCCGGCGGCATGCAGCAGCGCGTGGCGCTCGCCCGCGCGCTCGCCATCGATCCCGAGATCGTGCTCATGGACGAGCCGTTCGCGGCGGTCGACCTGCAGACGCGCGAGGATTTGCAGGACGAGCTGGGCGCCATCACCGGCAAGACCGCGCAGACCGTGCTCCTCGTCACGCACTCGGTGGACGAGGCCGTCTACCTGAGCGACCGCGTGCTGATGATGGGCGGCAAGCCCGGGCGCATCGTCAGGACGTACGACGTGCCGCTCGCGCGGCCGCGCCGGCGCGAGATGCGATCTTCGGCCGAGTTCCTCGCGATCCGCGACGCCATCTCGGCGGACCTGCGAGCCGTTTCGACACCCAAGGAGGCGTAGTCCATGGATATGAAGAACGCAATGAGGAAGTGGGCGTCGGCGGCGGCAGCCGCGGCGCTCGTGTCGGGTGCTGCCCTTGCCGCCGATCCGCCGGTCGTGCGCTTCGCCGCCTGCGGCACGTGCACGGCGCAGGGCGTCGAAGGCCTCATCATCAAGCAGACGAACATCAGCGAGCTCGTCGGCGCCAACATCAACGTGCTCTTCCTCAACCCCCCGCAGATGGGCGCGGGGGTCGCGAGCGACTCGCTCGACGTCGAGTTCGTGGGCGCGCAGCCCGCGCTCGCGCAGCTGGCCAACAACATCCCGATCAAGATCGTCGCGTTCATGTACGACTTCGAGCTGCGGCTCGAGGCGATGCCGTCGATCAAGTCGGTTGCCGACCTCAAGGACAAGAAGATCGGCGTGCCCTTCGGCACCACGGCGTACAAGTTCGCCTCCGAGATCGCCCTGCGCCACGGCATTCCCGCGTCGGCGCTCGTCAACGTCGCCCCGGCGGACATCGGCAACGCGCTCGCCGGCGGCCAGGTCTCCGCGGGTGTGATCTGGGACCCGCTGTGGGGCGTGCTCGAGAAGACGCAGAAGACCGTTCCGCTCGAGAAGGAGAATCACACGGGCTTCACCGCGATGCGCGGGAAGTTCCTCGAGCAGAACCGCGACGCCGCGGTGCGCTTCGTCGCCGCGCAGATCCTCGCCGTGGCGTTCCGCGGGGCCAACGCGGCGGAGGCCGACAAGCGCTACGAAGCGGCGTTCGGCGTGCCGGCGGACGTCGCGGCGGCCGCGCAGGCCATCGACCGCAGTCGCGGCTGGAAGACGGTCGAGCAGGTCAATCTCGCCATCTCGCCGGGCGACGTCAAGGACCTCAAGGACACGATGGCCTTCGTCGTGAAGGAAAAGCTCATCCCGAAGGAAGTCAACATCGAGGCGGCCATCGACCCGTCCCTCCTCAAGGACGCGCAGCAGCTCCTCGCGTCGAAGAAGATCACGGTGGACCAGGTCCGCTACGTCAACAACTCGAAGTAGGCACGGAAGACCGATGGCAGCGGACAAGGACTCGAAGGTCGTCATCATCACGGGCGCGGCGCAGGGCATCGGCCGCGCCGTCGCGGCGGGATTCGTGAAGGCGGGATGGCGCGTGGCGCTGGCCGACGTCCAGCTCGACAAGGTGCGCGAGGCGAGCGAGGCGATCGGCGCGCCCGATCGCACGTGCGCCGTCCGCATGGACGTCGTCGACGAGGCGAGCGTGGCGGAAGGCGTGGCGGAGGTCGAGCGGCGCTTCGGGCGCATCGACGCGCTCATCAACAACGCGGCGCTCTTCACGCAGCTTCGCCGGCAGCCGTTGACGGACACGACGCTCGCCGACTGGCGGCGCGTGATGGACGTCAACCTCGCCGGACCGTTCATCACCACGCGCGCGGTGGTCGAGCCCATGAAGCGCGCCGGCGGCGGCAGCATCGTCAACATCGCGACCGTGGGTATCTATCACGGCACGAACGAGCTCATCCACTACAACGCGTCGAAAGCCGGCATCATCGGCCTCACGCGTACGTCGGCGGCGGAGCTCGGCCGCCACGGCATCCGCGTCAACACCATCGCGCCCGGCAGCACGGCCACCGAGGCCGTGATGGCGGTGAGCTCGCCGGAGCGTCTCGCGGAGCGGGCGAAGAAGCGCTGCCTGCCGCGCATCCAGACGCCCGACGATCTCCTGGGCCCGCTCCTCTTCTTCGCGTCCGACCAGAGCGCGTTCATCACGGGGCAGCTCCTCAACGTCGATGGCGGCGAGTTCTTTCACTAGCAGGGCAGCACGGGAGACGGGCGGCATGAACGATTCGACAGCGGTGGCGAAGGTCACCGCCTATCAACTCTACATCGGCGGCGAGTGGGTGCCTGCGCTGTCGGGCGCGCGCTTCGAAAGCGTCAATCCCTACAACGGCGAAGTGTGCGCGACGCTCGCCGACGCGGGGGCGGAGGACGTCGCCCGCGCCGTGTCCAGCGCCCGCGCTGCGTTCGACACCGGGCCCTGGGGCCGCATGAGCGGCTACGAGCGCGGGCGGCTCATGAACAAGCTCGCCGACGTGATGGAGTCGCGCGCGGACGACATCGCCCGCGTCGAGACCATCGACAATGGCAAGGTCATCCGGGAGACGACGTCGCACGCGCGCTTCGCCGTGCGCAGCTACCGCTACTTCGCGGGGCTCGCCGACAAGATCATGGGGCACGTGATCCCGCTCGACCAGTCGACGCTGTTCGACTACACGCTGCGCGAGCCGATGGGCGTGTGCGGACTCATCCTCGCGTGGAACTCGCCCATGAGCCTCCTCGCGAACAAGCTGGCCCCGGCGCTGGCGGCGGGCAACACCGTCGTCGTGAAGCCGTCGGAGCACGCGTCGGCGTCGGTGCTCGAGTTCTCGCGCTGCGTCGAAGCCGCCGGCTTCCCGCCGGGCGTCTTCAACGTCATCACCGGCAACGGACCGGCCTCGGGCCAGGCGCTCGCGGGCGACGACCGCGTGGACCTCCTGAGCCTCACCGGCGGCACGCAGGGCGGCCGCGCGGTCGGCGCCACCGCGGCGGAGCACCTGACGCGCCTGCTGCTCGAGCTCGGCGGCAAGTCGCCGCACATCATCTTCGACGACGCGGACATCGAGCGCGCGGTGCCCGGCGTGCTCGCCGGCGTGTTCGGCGCGGCGGGCCAGACGTGCATCGCGGGATCGAGGCTGCTCCTGCACGACTCGATCTACGACAGCTTCCTCGACAAGCTCATCGCTCGCGTGCGCGACATCAAGCTCGGCAACCCGCTCGATCCCGCCACCGAGATGGGACCACTCGCCAATCGCGTGCAGTACGAGCGCGTCGACCGCCTCGTGAAGGGTGCTCTCGACAGTGGCGCCAAGGCGGCGTGCGGCGGCCGCCAGGTGTTGTCCGGCGAGCTCGGGCGCGGCTACTTCTTCGAGCCGACCATCTTCGTCGACGCGAGCAACGCGATGAAGATCGCGCGCGAGGAGGTGTTCGGCCCGGTGCTGACGGTCCTGCGCTTCCGCGACGACGAAGAGGCGCTGCGCATCGCCAACGACACGCCGTTCGGCCTCGCTTCCGGTATCTGGACGCGCGACATGGCGCGCGCGTTCAGGTTCAGCAAGAGCCTGCGGTCGGGCACGGTGTGGGTCAACACCTATCGCGCGATCTCGCCCGCCGCGCCCTTCGGCGGGTACAAGAAGAGCGGCATCGGCCGCGAGCGTGGCGTGGACGCGCTGCTCGAGTACACGCAGGTGAAGAACGTGATGATCGACTACTCCTCCGACAGCCGCGATCCGTTCGCCGTGCGCACCTGAGCGGGACGGGCACGACGATCATGGCAGCGCAGCCCAGGCCGGCGGCGAGCGAGACCGAGGAGTCGGTCACGCTCATCGACACGCATCATCACTTCTGGGATCTCGATCGCCATTACTACCCGTGGCTCAGCGACGAGCCGTTGCCGCACTTCTTCATGGGCAACTACGATGGCCTCAAGCGCAACTTCCTCCCCGAGGACTACAGGCGGGAGATGAAAGCGCACAACGTGCTCAAGACCGTGCACGTCGAGGCCGAGTGGGATCGACGCGACCAGGTGGGCGAGACGCGCTGGCTTACGCTTCTCCACGAGCGCTGCGGGATGCCCGACGCGATCGTCGCTCACGCATGGTTCGATACCGACGATGCCGAGGAGGTCCTCGCCGCGCAGGCGGCGTTCCCCCTCGTGCGCGGCATCCGCTCCAAGCCGGTGACGTCACTGCGCCCGGACGCCATGACGCCGGGTGCGAAAGGCACGATGCAGGACTCGCGATGGCTGCGCGGCTTCGCGCTCCTCGAGAGACATCGTCTCACCTGGGACCTGCGCGTCCCGCCGTGGCACCTGCACGAGGCCGCAGAGGTCGCGGCGATGTTCCCGCGCATCGGCATCGCGCTCAACCACACGGGCTTTCCGTGGGACCGCAGCGAGGCGGGGCTCGCGGCGTGGCGCGCCGGCATGGAGGCGCTCGCGCGCCAGCCCAACGTTCACCTCAAGGTCTCGGAGTTCGGCCTCAAGGACACGCCGTGGGACTACGAGTCCAACCGCCGCGTGGTTCATGAGGCGCTCTCGATATTCGGCGTCGAGCGCTGCATGTTCGGCTCCGACACGCCCGTGTCCGGGCTGCGCATCGCCTTCGATCCCCTCGTGCGCGCCATGAAGCGCATGGTCGCCCACTTGCCGGGCGAGGCGCAGGAGCGCTTCTTCTGGCGCAACGCGCAAGCCTTCTATCGCCTATGAATCTCTCCGGACAGTTCTCCGGGCCGACGCAGGTGGTGTTCGGCCCCGACAGCCTCAAGAGCCTCGCCGGCCTGGCGGAAGGCTTCGGCGCGACGCGCGTGCTCGTCGTGGTCGACGAGCATGTGGCCTCGCATCCTTTGATCCTGGGCGCGCTCGACGCGCTTCGCGCGCGGCGGACGGTGAGCGTCGCGACGCACGACGGCTCCGAGCCTTCGCTCGACCAGGCGAGGGCACTGGCGCGCGTCGACGTCGAGGGCGTGGGTCTCGTCGTGGCGGTGGGCGGCGGCAGCACGCTCGACATCGCCAAGGCCGTGTCGCTCGCGGTGGCCGCGCGCGGGCGCCCCCTCGAGAGCTTCGAGGGGGCGGCGCAGCTCGACTTCGATCCGATGCCCATGGTCGCGATCCCCACCACGGCCGGGACGGGCAGCGAGGTCACGGGATCGTGCGTGCTTGCCGACGAAGCCTCCGACCGCAAGATATCGATCCGCAGCCCGAAGCTCCTGCCGCGCGCGGCGGTGCTCGAGCCCGCGCTTCTCGCGAGCGTTCCCAAGCGGGTGATCCGCGCGAGCGGCATCGACGCCCTCGCGCATGCGCTCGAGGCGTACCACTCGACGCGCGCGAGCGTCGTCACCGACGCGCTGGCGCTCGGCGCCATTCGGCTCGTGAGCGAGTCGCTCGTCGACTACTACCGCGATCCCGCCAATCGCGATGCCGCGGCGTCGATGCAGATCGCCGCCTGCATGGCCGGCATGGCGTTCAACAGCGCGCGCGTCGGCCTCGCGCACGCCGTCGCGTCCGCCATCGGCCTGCTGACGGGGCTCTCGCACGGCGACTGCGTGGGGCTGGGCCTGCGCACCGCCATGCGCGTCAACGTGGCCACGCGCGCGGCCGATCGCCGGCAGCTCCTGTTCAACATCGGCCGCGAAGGCGTGGCGGACGAGCGCTGGATCGACGCGGTGCACGAGTGGCTCGACGCCCTGTACGCCGCGCTGGAGTTCCCCGCCAGCGCTTCCGCGGCGGGCCGCGCGTTCGAGGTCGACGACGGCATCGTCGACAACATCATGCGAAGCGGGCGCCTCGACACCAATCCCGTGAAGCTCGGCGCCCCCGAGCTCCGACGCATCCTCGAGGGAATCCGCGGCTGACGCCGCGGCGCACCGCGTGAACGGCGCCGCCGAAGCCCGCTCGACGAGCGCGTCCGCCGCGGCGGACCCGCAGGCGCTCGTCGTGGTGGACGACGTCTCCATCTGGTACGGCGACGACGCCAAGGGTCCCGTGCTGCGCGACGTGAGCCTCTCCGCCCGCGAGGGCGAGTTCGTGTGCCTCGTGGGCCCGAGCGGCTGCGGGAAGTCGACGCTCCTGAAGGCGATCGCGGGATTCACGCCCGTCGGACGCGGCAGCATCCGAGTGCGCGGCGCCGAGGTTCGGGGGCCGGGCTCCGATCGCGGCATGGTGTTCCAGGAGTTCGCGCTCTTCCCCTGGCTCACGGTGGAGCAGAACGTCCTCTTCGGCGACAAGGCCTCGGCAGGCTCGGCGAGCCAGCGGCGGGAGCGCGCGACGCACTACCTGGACCTCGTGGGCCTCGCCAAGTATCGCGACTACCATCCGTCCCAGCTTTCGGGAGGCATGCGCCAGCGGGTGGCGCTCGCCCGGGCGTGGGCCAACCAGCCGATGGTCCTGCTGATGGACGAGCCTTTCGGCGCGCTCGACGCGCGGACGCGGCAGGAGCTGCAGGATACGCTCCTGCGCATCTTCGAGGACGAGCGCACGCTGTGCTTCTTCGTCACGCACGATACGAGCGAGGCGGTCTACCTCGGCGATCGCGTGCTCGTGCTGCACGCAGGCGGCGAGGAGCGGCAGGATTGGCCCGTGGGCATCGCGCGACCGCGCGACCGGCATTCCGAGTCCGTTCGCATGCGCGTGCAGGACCTCGACCGTCTCGCATGGGAGGCGAAGTGAGCGCGCCGGCGCACGAGCGCTCCGCCATGCGCGCCAACCTGATGCGCGCGCTGCCCTGGCTCAGCATCGCGGGCGTGGTCGTCGCGTGGGGCATCTTGTCCCGCGTCATGAGCAATCCGCAGGTGCTGCCGGGGCCCGGCGCCACGGCCGAGGCCGCGTGGAAGCTCCTCGCGGACGGATCGCTTCCGAGCGACATCGCCGCGAGCCTGACGCGCGTGATCGAGGGCTGGCTCATCGCGCTCGCGGTGGCCATCCCCCTCGGCGGCGCGATGGGGCGCATCGAGCCCATCCGCCGCACGTTCGGCACGCTGATCGAGCTCGTCCGGCCCATTCCGCCCATCGCGATGGTGCCCATCGCCATCCTCTGGTTCGGCATCGGATGGGCGTCGCAGCTCTTCATCGTCTCGTACGGCGCGTTCTTCCCGATGGTGATCGGCGTGTACGACGCGTTCCGCAACGTCGACAGGCTCTACGAGCAGGCGGCGCGGAGCCTCGGATGCAACGGCGTCGCGCTCTTCAGGCGCGTCGTCGTGATGGCCGCGCTGCCGAGCGTCATATCGTCCATGCGCGTGGGACTGGGACTCGCGTTCGTGTCGCTCGTCGCGGCGGAGCTCATTGCGGCCAGCACGGGCCTCGGCGCGCTCATCGCCAATTCGCGCGTGACGTTCCAGACCGACCACATGCTGGTCGGCATGATCACGATCGGCATCATCGGGTTCCTGCTGGGATGGGTGATGCAGAAGATCGAGAAGCGCGTGCTGCGCTGGCGCTAGTGGGCTGTAACGGAGGAATCGGAAGTGAGCGATAGCGATATGGCGCCGCTATTCGGGCCGAGGGCGAGGCGCCGTTGCGAAGCAATGGCCCATCCCCTTGCGAGCAACGGCAACGAAGCCATCGGCACGAAGAGCAAGCCAGACACTTTCGATTCCTCCGTTACAGTCCACTAGAAGGATGCCGGCGGGGAGCGCCGGCCACATCGACGAAACGGAGGAGAGCATGACGAGACGACATGAAGGGCGCAGGCGGTTCATCGGCCTGTCGATGGCGGCGATAACCGGGCTCGCGCTCGCGGGCCCGTCGCTCGCGCAATCCGCGGCCGGCGCGCCGTTCACCATCGGCAGCGTCCTCGACCCCAACATCAACATCCCGCTGCTGGTCGCCGACCAGCAGGGCTTCTTCAAGCAGTTCAACGTGCCCGCGACGGTGAAGCTCTTCCCGAGCGGCGCCGAGATCGTGCAGGCGATCGCGGGCGGCAGCATCGACTTCGGCGCGACCGGCGGAGTGCCCGCGACCATCCTCGCGGGCCGCGGCACCGACGTGAAGGTGATCGCGCGCGTCGCCGACATCTCGTACGAGCTCGCGCTCGCGACCACGAAAGCGACGGGCATCACGAAGCCCCAGGACATCCAGGGCAAGACCGTCGCGATGACGAGCGGCACCGTGTCGCAGTACCTCGTCCTTGCGTTCGCCAAGCACTGGAACATTCCCCTCGACAGCTTCAAGCGTGTGAACCTGGGGCCCGCCGACCAGCTCAACGCGCTCGCGACCGGCAGCGTGCAGGTCGTCTCCGTGTGGGAGCCGTTCACGAGCCGCGTGCGCGAGAGCGGCGGTGTGATCCTGCAGACCGCGCTGCAGTCGCACTGGCCCGGCAAGGAGGGACCCGTGCGGCTCGTCGGCGATCCCGGCATCGTATTCGCGAAGAGCAGCTACCTCACCGCCAATCCCGAGACGGTGCGCAACCTGATGCGCGCGCTCGACGCCGCCACGAAGTGGGTGCACGCCAATCCCGAGAAGACCGCCGAGATCGCCGCGAAGGCGCTCAACGCATCTCAGGCGTCGGTGCTCGCGATGATCCGCACCAAGAACATCTACTTCAACTTCGACCAGGACTTAGTCGACGAGCTCACGGCGGAGGCCGCGTTCCTGCAGGAGCAGGGGCTTCTTCCCAAGACGTTCGCGGTGAAGAGCTGGCTCGCGCCCGAGTACATGCGCGCGGTGTTTCCGCAGCTCGTCGAGTACAAGGGACCGTGATGGACGCCGCACCGCATGGCACGCGGATGTACGTGCAGCACCACGGCAACATGCACATGGACGCGCGCCGCATGGCCGGCGTGCCCGACTACTTCCAGCGTGCGAGCAACCGCGTCCCGCGCGACCTGTGGCTGCCGTGCCCGTGCCTCACGTTCCTCATCCGGCACCCGATGGGCAACATCCTGTTCGACGTGGGCTGCAGCGAGGACTGGGCCATCGAGTGGAAGGCCACGGGCATCGCGGAGATGGTGCCCTACGACGAGTGGACCGCCGAGCAGCAGCTCGAGCCCATGCTCGGCAAGGTCGGCGTGCGCGTGTCCGACATCGACCTCGTCGTGGCGAGCCACCTCCACATGGACCACTGCGGCAAGCTCGACCTCTTCGAGCGCGGGCACGCCGACATCCTCATCCAGCGCGCGGAGTACGAGGGCGCGATGCAGCTCAAGCCGCCGGGGCGAGGCGGCTACGTGACCTCGCAGTTCCGCGACCTCGACGTGCGCTGGCGCATGATCGAGGGCGACCACGACCTGGCGCAGGGCCTGCAGGTGCTCTCGCTGCCCGGGCACAGCTTCGGATCGCAGGGCATGGCGGTGCGGCTCGAGGACTCCGGGATGTTTGTCCTGGCCTCCGATGCCGCACAGGTGGCGCCCAACCTCAACGATCCGCCCATCGCGTCGCCCAACGTGTACGACAGCATGCGCTGGCGCGAGTCGATCCGGCGGCTGCAGCGCATGCGCGACGAGGAGGGCGCGCTCATCGTCTGCGGCCACGAGCCGAGCCAGCTCGAGGAGCTGAAGCTCAGCCCGGACTACTACACGTAGGTCACTCGGCCTTGATGCCGGCCTTGTCGATGACGTTGCGGTACTTCGCGACCTCGGCCTGGACGAGAGAGGCGAATTCCTTCGGCGTCGTGCTCCTGGGATCGGCGTCGAGCTTCACGAGGCGCTCGCGAACCTGCGGGTTGGCAAGCGCCTTCGCCACCGCGGCCTGCACCTTGCCGACCACCGCCTCGGGCGTGCCCGCGGGCGCCATGAGCCCGTACCACTGGAGCACCTCGTAGCCCTTCACGATCTCGCCCATCGTGGGCACGTCCGGCATCTCGCGCGAGCGCTCGCTGCCCGTGACCGCGAGCACGCGGAGCTTGCCTGCCTTCGCATGAGGCGAGACGGTGGGCAGGCTCGTGAACGCGAAGGCGACCTCGTCGCCCAGGAGCGCCTGGATCTGCGGGGCGCCCCCCTTGTACGGGACGTGCACGACGTCGATGCCCGCGAGATTCTTGAAGAGCTCGCCCGCGAGGTGCGGGCCGCCCAGGTTGCCCGTCGACGCGAAGTTGAGCGCGCCGGGCTTCGACTTCGCGAGCGCGATGAGATCGCTGACCGAGCGCACCGGCAGAGACGCCGGCACGACGAGCGCGTACGCCGACGTGCCCACGAGGCTGATCGGCGCGAAGCTCTTCACGGCGTCGTAGTTGAGATCCTTGTACGCCGCCGGGACGATGGCGTTCGGCCCTACGCTTCCGAGGAGCAGCGTGTACCCGTCGGGGGCCGCCTTGGCGGCGATCTCCGTGCCGATGCGGCCGCTCGCGCCGGGATGGTTCTCCACGACGAAGCTCTGGCCCAGCTCGCGCGAGAGCGCTTCGGCAACGACGCGCGCGGTGGAGTCGACGCCCCCCGCGGGCGGGAACGGCGCGATGACGCGAACCGCGCGCTCGGGATAGTCGGCGTGCGCGGCGCTCGCCGCGAGCGCGATCAGCGCGGCCACCGCCGCGCGACGAAGCGTCCGGAATCCTGCAACGATCATGAGCTTCCTCCTTCAGTAGACGACGCCGTCTTCGACGAGCGCGGCGTATTGCGAATCGGTCAATCCGAGCGTCCCGCACAGCACGTGCCGGCTGTCGGCGCCCAGGACGGGCGCATGCGTGACCTGGCCGCTCCTGTCGCCGAAGCGCCAGATCGGGCCGTACAGCGATTGCGTGCCGGCTTCGGGATGGGTCACCGGCTGGAAGAATCCGCGCGCGGCGAGATGCGGGTCCTCGAGCAGCGTTCGCGCATCGTGCGACATCGCCGCGGCCACGCCCGCCGATTGCAGCGCGTGCATCGCGGACGCGCTGTCGCGCGCGAGAGTCCATGCGGCAATCGCGGCGTCGATCTCGCCCGCGCGCTTCCGGCGGCCGTCGGCGGTGCCGAGCGCCGGGTCTTCGAGCCATCGCGCTTCGCCCAGCGTCCTCGCCAGCGCGCGCCACGACGCGTCGTCCGCGACGCTCAGCGCGACCCAGGCGTCGTCGCCCGCGCACGGATAGCAGCCGTGCGGGAATCGATGCGGATCGTCGTTGCCCAGCGCCGCGCATGCGCGTCCGGCGAGCGCGGAGCTCAGCACGTCGCCGACGAGCGTTGCGGACACCTCGAGCTCGGAGACGTCCACGTAGGCGCCCCGTCCGCTGGACGCGCGCTCGTGCAGCGCCGCGACGATCGCCGCCGCCGCGTGGATGGCGGAGCCCGTGTCCGGGAACATCCCGCCGAGCGCGTTGGGCGCGCCCCCCGGGTACGCAGTGAGCCAGTCGAGCCCCGCCCATGCGTCGAGCGACGGTCCGTATCCGATGAGCGACTTCTGCGGGCCATCCTGTCCGAACGCGGACAGCGACACCATGACGAGGCCGGGATGGTCTCGACAGAGCGATTCGTAGTCGAGGCCGAGGCGCTCCATTACGCCGGGCGCGAAGTTCTCGATCACCACGTCGGCGGTGGCGACGAGCCTGCGCGCGAGCGCGCGGCCTTCATCGGTGGTGAGATTCAGCGCCACGCTGCGCTTGCCGCGATTCTGCGCGTTCCACACGCCGCTGCGATTGTGGTCGCGCGTGCCTCCGGCATACGGACCCTGGCGCCGATGGATGTCGAGGCGACGCGCGCTCTCGACCTTGATCACTTCCGCGCCCATGTCGGCCAGGAGGGCGGCGCAGTAAGGCCCGGCCCACACGTGGCCGAAGTCGACGACTCGCACGCCGGCGAGCGGGGCGTCGCGACGCGTGGGTCGAGGCGCGGAAGGCGCGCGACGCGCGACGTCCTCCGTCGAATGCTGCGGACGGCGGATCACGAACGGCGCGCGAGGCACGACGCGCGCGCGCCCGCCGTCGTCGTGCACGGTCTCGAAGAATCCCCTCGCGTGGAGCTGCGGAATGAGGATGACGTCCGCGGGATCGTCGATGGGCGCGAACGGCACGCCGCGGCGCTGCGCCTCCCAGGCGAAGTCGCCCTTCGATTGCGTGAGGAGCCAGGGCGCGATGCGCGCCTCGATGTCGTGGCGCTCCGCGAAGCGGCCTCGGCGTCGTGAGGTAGCGCGGGTCACATGCGCCCACTCGGGCCGGCCCATCATCTCGACCAGACCCTCCCAGTGATACGGCTCCACCACCTGGAGAAAGACGAAGCCGTCGCGGCACGGCTTGACGCCATACGGCGCGAGGCGCCACACGCGCATGAACCGCGACGCCACGCGTCCCTCGATCTGCGCGAGCGCGATCTCGCGGCGCATGGTCGGAATGGCGCTCTCGAGCATCGAGACGTCGACGACGCCGCCCTCGCCATCGCGGTCGCGCGCGACGAGCCCGCACAGGGCCGCCGCGGCGGCGCTCGCGCCGGCGTAGATCGAGAGGAGCGAGGCGGGCATCTTGAGCGGCGGCGGCAGCGGTCCGCGCTCGGGCTTCTGGATGTCGCGGGGCGTGAGGTGCGCGAGCCCCGAGAGGAACGCGATCTCGAGGTCGCCTCCGCGGAAGTCGCGGTAGGGCCCCGTGAGGCCATAGGGGGTCACGCACGCGGCGACGAGCCGCGGGTTGATGTCGCGCAGAGACGTCGCGCCGAGCTCGCGGGCGAGGGCGTCGGGGTCGAGGTCCGTGACGAGCACGTCGCAGGCGCGAATGGCCTCGATGCGGCCCGCGCCGCCGCCTTCGAGCGCGCGCTTGCGGCTGTCGAGCCAGGCGCGGACCTCCGGAAGCCCGTCGAGCCCGGGACGGATGCCGGCCGGCGCGCGCGTGACGGCGGCGCCCAGGTCGGCCAGGAGCTTCGCGGCGTAGGCGCACGCGAGTCCCTGCCCCCACTCGAGCACCCGGCACGAGGTGAGGAGGCGTGCGACCGGCGGAGGGGGGCTCGTGCTCGTCATCGCAGGAACTGTAGCTGTCGACTGGATGATTGTATGATAATAGACAAAATTCGCCTACCCCGATTGCGGGGCTTGCAGGCGCGGCCCGCCCCGCGGGGAATCGAGGAGCTTTCATGGACCAGGACAACGCGAGCGCCCGCGGCGCCGCCACCCGCATCGCCGAGGACGAGCACGGCAAGCGCACGACCTTCGAGGAGATCGAGGTCGGCAAGGACCTGGGCGAGATCGAGTGGCGGATCAGCCGCGAGGACGTCGACAAGCAGTGCCGCATCGACCACGACTATCACCCGTGGTACTTCCTCGGGCACGCGGGGGGCGACCCCATCGCGCCGCCGCAGATCCAGTACCGCCCTCCGCGCTGGCTCATCTCGCGGACGTACAACGTGCGCGGCCTCTTCTACAAGTGGGACTTCGAGAACGTGGCGCCGCTGCCCGTCGAAGCGCCCATCTCGGTGCGCGGCCGCATCGCCGGCAAGTGGATCGAGCGCGAGCGCGAATACGTGAAGTTCGAGGCGACGGGATACGACGCCTCGGGCGCGGTGCTCTTCCGCACCGCCCGCGTGCACGTCCTCGACGTGGTCAAGCGCACGGCGCCGCGCGAGGGTCGCGGGCTCGACAGCGGCATCAAGCGAGAGAAGATCTAGAGGGAGCCAGCCATGCACACGCAACCGCTCATCAATGGCGACGTACCCCTGGGAACCCGCCTGCCGTCGCAGTCGATGAAGTACACGGTGGACATGTTCAAGCTGGGCGACGTCAAGACGCTGCACAACGACATGGACGCCGCGCGCCTCGAAGGCCTGCCGCGCCCGGTGGCGGTGGCGCCGCAGGTCGCGGCGCTCATCTTCCGCATGATGACGGCGTGCTTCGACGGCGGCTGGATCGTCGGCGGCAAGGGCTCGCTCACCTTCCGGCGCCCCGTGTGGTCCGACGACTTCGCCACCGCGCACGGCGTCGTGACGGGCAAGGCCATCGAAGGCGAGCGCACGCGCGTCACGTGCGAGGTGTGGATCGAGCGCGCCGACGGCGAGCGCGCGGTGGTGGGGACCTGCAGCGCGCTGTGCTAGAGCCGTCCTAGTTCTTCTGGCCGACCAGGTACTCCTTGGTCGAGAACGTCCGGCTGTCGCGCGGCCGCCAGGTGCCAAGCTCGATGGACGTGAAGAAGTCGTAGAGCATGGCGTTGAAGAGGCCTGGCTCCTCGAGGTTGAGGGTGTGGCCGATGCGCGGCAGCACGCACAGCCCGGCGGTGGGAATGTGCTTCTTCATGAAGATGCCCGGGGCGAGCGTCTGCTCGTCTTCGTCGCCCGTGATGAGGAGGACCGGCACTTGCATCCGCTTGAATTCCTCGGCGAACGACATGACCGACGGCCTGGCTGCCACCACGTAGCGAAGCGACATGGCCCGGCCGGTTGGAGACAAGGCCTTGAACTGGTCAGCGAACTCCTTCCACCCGCGGGGATCCTTCAGCATGAACTGCACGCGCGTCGCGCCTTCGCTGTATCGCGTCGACGCGGCATCTGCCGTCCCGGGGTTGTCGAGGAGGTCGGCAAACTCGAAGAAGTTCTTGCGATGGATGTCCTCCCACTGAGGCTCGGCGCCGTAGCCACAGCACACCGGCACGATGGACCGCGCGAGCTCCGGATGACGCAGGCCGAAGAACAGCGTCGTGAACGATCCCATCGAAAAGCCGACGACATGCGCCTTGTCGATCGACAGGTGGCGCAGGAGCTGCGCCACGTCCTCCACCGCGAGCCATTGCCCGTATTTGGACGCGTCGGTCGGCACGTCCGAAGGCGGATAGCCGCGCGCATTGAAAGTGATCACGCGGAAGCGGTGAGAGAAGTAGCGAACCTGCGGCTCCCAGCTTCGCAGGTCGCCCGCGAACTCGTGGCAGAACACGATGGGTGGGCCGGAACCCGTATCCTCGTAATAGAGTCGCACGCCGTCGGACGTGGTGAAGTAGCCAGAGCTGACTTGATGCATGGCGCTGTTCCCTTCGTTTCCTTACTTGCGCGAGGACAATGGCCGCAGCGCGAGCGCCGAGCGCGCTGCGTCGAGGGCGAGCTCGGCCGCCCGCTCGATGTGCCGCTCGGCGGCGCGTCGCGCGGCGACGGGATCCTGCTTGGCGATGGCCGCCAATATGGCGCGCGCGCCATCGACGCTCTCCTTGATGCGCGGCTTGCGGTTGACGTCGAGCCCGCGTACGAGCGTCACCCGCGCGCGGAGGCGCTGCAGCATCTGCTTGAGCTCGGGGTTGCGCGCTGCATCGTACAGGCGGTCGAAGAACGCGGTCTTGGCGTGCTGGAGCGTCGTGAAGTCGTCGCTCGCGACGGCTCGTCGCATCGTGTCGAGGGATGCGGTGAGGGCTCGCACATCCTCCCTGGACGCGAGGAGGGCGCATTGCGCGCTTGCGAAGCCCTCGAGCTCGCGCCGGACCGCGTACACGCCTTCGGCCTCTTCGGGCGTCAGGCTAGGGACCGCGGGGCCCTTGTTGGGCTCGAGCGTGAGAAGGCCCTCGGCCTCGAGTTGGCGCAGGCCTTCCCGCAGCGTGGTGCGACTTACGCCAAGTCGCTCGCAAAGCTCGCGCTCGATGAGGCGGCCGCCCGGCTCGAACACGCATTCGGTGATGGCGTTTCGAAGGATGTCGACCACTTGCTGGCGCAGCGGTCTCGGCACTACCTCCCGCAGGGCGGCAACAGTCACGCTGGCCTCTTTCCGGGTACCTGATTCTTCCATTGTATGACAGTCGACGTTATGATTCCAATAGTGCGCGAGCGACGTTCCCGGAGCGGGTGAGGCGTCGGCGGCAGCGAGGTGATGTAGATGACGGAAGCTGGCACGAGAGCGGAGGGGAGGATCGCTGCATCCGGCGCGCGGCCGGTGTCGATTCGCGTCGCCGGTGCGGAGGTGCGTTATGGCGAGCACCTCGCGCTCGAGCATGTCGACCTCGACGTCCATGAAGGCGAGTTCATCTGCCTGCTTGGGCCTTCCGGATGTGGAAAGACCACCCTGCTCAATGCCATCGCCGGCTTCGTCGAACCCACGTCGGGCCACATCGAGGTGGGTGCCCGTGCTGTCGCAGGACCGGGACCCGACCGCGGCGTCGTCTTCCAGGAGTACGCGTTGTTTCCGTGGTGGACCGTCGAGCGCAACATCCAGTACGGTCCTCGGCTGCGCGGAGTTCGGGGGGATGCGCTGCGCGCAATCTCCGACCGCTACTGCCGCATGGTGGGGCTCGAGGGCGCGGCGAAGCGCTACCCCATCCAGCTATCGGGAGGCATGCGACAGCGCGTCGCGATCGCCCGTGCCCTCGCCAATGATCCACGCATACTCCTCATGGACGAGCCCTTCGGCGCCCTCGACGCGATGACGCGCCAGACGCTGCAGGAGGAGTTGCTCAAGATATGGGAATCCGAGCGACGCACGGTCATCTTCGTCACGCACAGCATCGCCGAGGCCGTATTCCTTGCCGATCGCGTCGTCGTGATGACCGCCCACCCCGGCCGCGTCAAGGCCGTGCTTGACAACGCCGCGCCTCATCCACGCACGCGGACCTCCGACCAGGCGTTCGACCTCTACCGGGAGATAGACCGCATGTTCCAGGAGGAGTCGCTCGTGCATGCCGATGGAGGGCGGCGATGACCACGGCCGTGCGCGGTGGCGGATTTTCGGGCGCCCATGCGCCTGCGCGGCGCCGCGCGATGCTCGCATTCGTGTCGATCGCGACGGTCCTCGTCGTGTGGACGTTCATGCACGCATTCGGCCTCGTGAACCCGGTTCTCATCCCTTCGCCGCTCGAGGTCGCCCGCGCGGCCGCCGCCTCGATCGCGGACGGCAGCTTGCCGCGCAACACGCTCGCGAGCCTCCTGCGCGTGGTCGAAGGCTTTGCGGTAGCCATGGCCGTTGCGGTGCCCCTCGGCGCGCTCATGGGCATGTCGCGAACGCTCGAGGGCCTCGTCGAGCCCCTGATCGAGCTCCTCAGACCGGTTCCCCCCATTGCCTTCATTCCCCTGGCCATCCTGTGGTTCGGTATCGGCGAGGTGTCTAAGGTGATGATCATTGCGTACGGCGCGTTCTTCCCGATCTTCGTCAACACGATGTCGGGGTTCCGCGATGTCGACCGCCTTCACCTGCGCGCCGCGCAGGCCCTCGGCGCGCACGGCTTCGAGCTCTTTCGCGACGTCATCCTGCCTTCGGCCTTCCCGCAGATCGTCACGGGCGCTCGCCTCGGCATGGCGATGGCCTTCATCGTTCTCGTCGCCGCGGAGCTCGTGGCCTCCAGCGAGGGGCTCGGCTACCTCATCAACGACGCACGCTTCAGCTTCCGTACCGATCAGATCTTCGTGGGCATCATCACGATCGGCGTCCTGGGCTTCCTCCTCAACAAGGGGCTCCTGGAGGTCGAGCGTCGCCTGCTTCGATGGAAATCGCTGTGATCCAAAATATCGACGCGGCACGCGCCGAACGCGCCGCGCGCAACGCTGGAGGCCCTCAATGAAAAAGCATGCTCTCGTCATCCTCGCCGCGATCGCGTCGTTGCACGCACTTCCCGTGCTGGCGCAAACCAAGGTGACCGTCGGGACCGCGCGAGATCCCAACCTCGGTGCGCAAATCGTGATCGCGCGCGAGAAAGGCTTCTTCAAGGCCGCGGGCCTCGATGCCGACGTCAAGTACTTCCCGTCAGGAGGCGACCTAATGAGCGCGTTTGCGGGCGGGAGCGTGGCCTACGGCAGCGCCGGCGCGACGCCCGTCCTGACGGTGCGCTCTCGGCCGTTCCCCCTCATGATCGTCTCGCAGATCTCGGACATCTCGGGAGCGCAGCAGATCCTCGTGAAGAAGTCGGTGAAGTCGATGGAGGACCTGCGCGGCAAGAAGATCGGCCTTCTGCGCGGGACTGCTTCGGAGGCGCTCTTCAACTCCGCCGCCAAGGCCTACAACTTCGATCCCGCCGCGTACCAGCTCGTCAACGAGGGTCCGGCGGAGATGATCACGACGTTCGTCCGCGGGGACGTCGATGCCGTCGTCCTGTGGGAACCGCACAGCACCAAGGCGCGCAAGCTGGGCGACGGCAAGACGCTCATCAGCGGAACGCACTCGTTCATGGGCGCGGCGCCTCTGGCGCGGCGCGTCTACGGTGACCACGCGGTGCTGTTCGCGAGCGAGAGCACGTTGAAGCAGCAGCCCGCCGTGACCAAGGCAGTGCTCTCGGCGTTGGACAAGGCCAACCAGTTCATGACGAGCAATCGCGCCGAGGCGGTGGCCATCCTCGCCAAGGAGTACGATCTCCCGCCGTCCGAGATGGAGGCGATCATGGACGTCAATCGCTATACGCTCCGGCTCGACGATGAGCTCGTGAGCGACATGAACAAGCTCGCGGATTTTCTCTATTCCCTCAAGCGCATTGCGAATCCGGTCAATATCCGCGACGCCATAGACGCCACCCCTCTCATGGAAGTCGCGCCGTCGCTCGTCCAGCTCAAGTAACGGATTTCCCGCTCGCCGCGTCACGCCATCGAAGGCTACTCATGAAAGAGGCATCGGTCTCCATCGCGCCCTCCGCTTCCGGTCACTCGGAGGTCAAGAACACCACCTGCTACATGTGCGCATGCCGCTGCGGCATCCGCGTGCACCTGCGCGACGGCAAGGTGCGCTACATCGACGGCAACCCCGCGCATCCGCTCAACCAGGGCGTGATCTGCGCGAAGGGCGCGTCCGGCATCATGAAGCAGTACTCGCCGGCGCGGCTCACGATGCCTTTGCGGCGCAAGCCCGGCAGCGACCGCGGCGCGGGCGAGTTCGAGGAGATCACGTGGGAGGAGGCGCTCTCGACGATCGAGACGCGACTCGCCGCGATACGCGCCACCGATCCCAGGAAGTTCGCGCTCTTCACCGGCCGTGACCAGATGCAGGCGCTCACGGGGCTCTTCGCGCGTCAGTTCGGCACGCCCAATTACGCGGCGCACGGCGGCTTCTGCTCGGTCAACATGGCCGCGGGGATGATCTACACCATCGGCGGCTCGTTCTGGGAGTTCGGCGGCCCTGACCTCGCGCGCGCGAAGCTCTTCGTGATGATCGGCACCGCCGAGGACCATCACAGCAACCCGCTCAAGATCGCCA
>JBGAIS010000185.1:0-6566 GCA_044225355.1 Casimicrobiaceae bacterium
CGTGGACGAATCCCGCGAGCAGCGCGAGCGTGGCCAGGTGCTGGCAGATGCCGGGCTCGGACGCCGACGGCGCCTTCGAGTCCCAGCCAATGACCACGCGTCCGGCCCGCGCGTCGTGCAGCGACCACGCGACGCCGCTGCGTATGCTGTGGCGCGCCGCGTCGCTTGCGAACGATCGCACGCGAGGCTCGCGCGACACCGGCAGCGACCACGTGACCGGTACGGAGCGGTGCCGCGTCAGCGTGACGCGCGGGTCGAGGAGGTGGTAGCCGCGGGTCGCGTACCGGGCCGTCCAGCCCGCGCCGGCAGTGGTCCAGTGCTTGAGCACCTGCGAGTCCGCGCCTGCGCTTCCCAGCAGCAGGAACGAAAAGCCCTCGAAGCCGAAGCTCGAGGCCAACTGCGCGAACCCCTCGAGCATGTGCCCGGAGTCGGTGCACGCCGCGAGCGCATCGACCACCGCGTCGCCGAACTGGCCGCATTCCCTCGCCCCCACGGGACGTCCATCGATCCGCGCCATGACCCTCCCCCTGGTTGTACGACGCAACGATGTGCACGACAACAAGGAGGAAGGCTAAAGGCGAATCCGCCGGTACGCCACCGCAAAGCCAGGGTTTCCGACGAACGTACAGCGGCCAAGAAACGCGAGGTGGCCGGGCTAAGTCGATGAATCCCAGGCGGTTCCACGGGGTAACCGAGGGTAAACCCCCTGTTGTAACCAACAGGTTTTCGACCCTGTCCGGGCGGGTCGGCCCGCCTCACGATTCGAGGTGGATGATCCCCTGGGCGATCGCCCGCGCGACGGCCTCCTGCCGGCTCATCACGTTGAGCTTGGTGAGGACGTTGCAGAAGTGGAAGTCGGCGGTGCGCTCGCTGATGCCCAGCTTGACCGCGATCTCGCCGCTCGTGAGGCCGTTCGCCGCCATCGCGAGGCACTGCCGCTCGCGCTTGCTGAGGGGCGCGCCGCGCGCGATGGGCGGGATCTGCTCCTCGAGGATCGCCATCGCGACGAGCTCGTGCAGGTACTTGCCGAGCACGATGAAGTCGCCGAGCCGCGTCGCGATGCGCTCGCGGTCCGCGTGCGACAGCGAGCGCCGGTTGCTCGTCAGCGACGTGAGCGCGAGGCGCGAGTGCGCGTCGCGGATCGACACCGACACTCCGCTGCACACGCCGAACGTCGCGGCGCTCGCGCGGAACTCGTCGACCGCCGTCGACTTGCCGCGCAGCGACTTCTGGTCCCACACGAACGGCAGCGTGCTCTGGATGCCGAACGCGACGCGCGGGTCGTCCTCTATGCGAGCGTGCTCGTCGTACAGCGTGATCCACTCGCGCGGAAGCGTGGTGAGCATGAACGAGTGGGTCTGCGCGTTGGGATGCGTGCTGAGGCTCACGCCGTGCTCGAAGTGATCGAAGCCGAACGAGCGCGCGACGCTTCGAAGCAGAGGCAGGAGGTCCTCGCCCGCGTACGCGGCCTCGACGAGGGGACGGACGAGCGGCGGGACGATCTCGGGCGGCTTCGCCTTCAGGGGACGCAGCTTGAGGGGCCTCAGCATACGCACTCCAACTCGACGGGGCCTCGCGCGGCCGCGCCGCTCGCGGGAGCGCTACCTTACGACGAACCTCCGCGACGCGCCAGCGAAACGCGATCGCGACGACGTTGGAATGCGCAACATGTAATGCGCAACGATGTCAGCGCGTGAACGAGTCCTTCGCGCCGTCGCGCTCAGCCCCTGGCCTTGGGCATGCCTTTCACGATCGCGCCGGGGCCGATGCCGCGCTCGGCGAACCATCCCTTCTTCATCTCGAGCGCGTACAGCGCCGGCCCCTTCGACCAGTGCGAATCGTCGGTCTGCGGCGCCATGTCCTCGATGTTGATGATGCGGCCGTCGGGCGCGATGAACGCGATCGACAGCGGGATGAAGGTGTTGCGCATCCAGAACGCGAGGGGCTCCGGCTTCTCGAACACGAACAGCATTCCCTGGTCGGGCTTGAGCGAGAAGCGGTTCATGAGGCCGAGCGAGCGCTGGTCGGGGGTGGTCGCGACTTCCGCGATCACCTTGTGCTCGCCGATGGTGAGCGCCACGGTGGGGAGGTCGGCCGACCGCGCCGCGATGGCGACGAGGCTTGCGCAGGCCAGGACGAGGAACTTCATGGGGACCACTCCTTCAAGGTATTGCGCGCGCGGCGCTGGTAGGTGAGCCACAGGGCAAAGCTCGCGGCCGTGAACGCGGCCATGCCCCACGCGAGCGAGGGAAGCGAATGAGAGAGCAGCGGTGCGATCGTGCCGGCCACCACGGCGCCCAGCGCGAACTGCACGAAGCCCTGCAGCGAGGACGCCATCCCGCGCATGGTGGGGAAGAGGTCCAGCAGGAGGATCGTGATGCTGGGCATCGCGAGGCTCGTTCCCATGGTGAAGATGAAGATCGGCACGACGTGCCACGCGACGAAGACGGGAGCCCAGTAGCTCGCGGCGAGGTTGACGAGCACGCCCACGCCGGCGATGGCGTAGCCCGTGCGCACCGTGAGCATCGGCGAGCGCTTGCCCGCCATGCGCCCCGACAGCCAGGCGCCGGTCATGATGCCGGAGATCATCGGCACGAACAGCCACGCGAAGCCCCAGGTCGATACGCCTAAGAGATCGACCAGGAACGCCGTCGCGGAGGAAATGTACAGGAAGAAGGCGCAGAAGTTGAGCGCGGGCATGAGCGCCAGCATCGCGAACGCGGGGCGCCCGACCACGGCGCGGTAGTTCGCGAAGAGCGCGCGCGGATGCAGCGCGTGGCGGTGCGACTTCGCGAGCGTCTCCGGCAGCGAGCGCACGCAGACGACGATCATCACGACGGTCCAGGCGAGCATGACCCAAAAGACGGAGCGCCAGCCGAAGGCGTTGAGCAGCAAGCCGCCGACGACGGGCGCGATGGCGGGGCCGATGCCGAACACGAGCGTGATCTGCGACATCATGCGCTGCGCCTCGGGACCCTGGAAGCGGTCGCGCACGATCGCGCGCCCGACGACGAGCCCGCTTCCCGCGGAGAGCCCCTGCAGGATGCGCGACAGCCACAGCGACTCGATGTTGCCGGCGATGGCGCATCCCAGCGTGCCGACCGCGAACACCACGAGCCCGCCGATGACGATGGGGCGCCGGCCGAGCGCGTCGGACAGCGCGCCGTGCCACAGCATCATGAACGCGTACGCGAACATGTAGACCGACAGCGTCTGCTGGAGCGCGAGAGGCGGCACCGCGAACTCGCGACCCATGGCGGGGAACGCGGGGAGGTACATGTCGACCGCGAACGGTCCCAGCATCGACAGCGAGGCCACGATGGCGGCGAAGCGCCACGAGCGCCGGTGCACGTGCCCGGCCGTTGCGCCGTCCGCGGTCATGCGCGCGCAGGGCTCCCGAGCGCGCCGTCGATCGCCTCGCGGCCGTAGCGCGGCGCGAAGAGCGAGATGAACGCGTAGACGTAGCCGCGCAGGAAGACGCCGCGGCGAAGCCCGAGGCGGGTCGTCGACGAGGCGAAGAGGTGGCTCGCGTCGAGGCCGTCGAACTGCGTGTCGCGGGCGGGGTCGTACGCCATCTGCGCGACGATGCCCACGCCCATGCCGAGCTCGACGTAGGTCTTGATGACGTCGGAGTCGAGCGCGGTGAGCACGACGTTGGGCTCGAGGCCCTTGGCCGCGAACGCCGCGTTGATCGCCGAGCGGCCCGTGAAGCTGAAGTCGTAGGTGACGATGGGGAACTTCGCGAGCGCCTCGATCGTGAGCGGCTTCACCTTCGCGAGCGGATGGCGCTTGGGCGTGATCACGACGCGGTTCCACTCGTAGCAGGGCAGCGTGACGAGCTCCGGATAGTCGGCGAGGGCCTCGGTGGCGACGCCGACGTCGACGTCACCGCTCGCGGTCTGCTCGGCGACCTGCATCGGGTTGCCCTGGTGCAGCACGACCCGCACCTTGGGATAGCGCGTCGCGAACTCGCGCAGCACCTTGGGCAGCACGTAGCGCGCCTGCGTGTGGGTGGTGGCGATCGAAAGCGTCCCCGAGTCCTCGCCCCGGAACTCGTCGGCCACGCGGCGCAGGTTGGCGATTTCGCGCATCGCGCGCCGCGCCGTCTGCACGACGATCTCCCCGGCGGGCGTGAGCGACGCGAGGCGCTTGCCCTGGCGAACGAACACCGAGAGGCCCAACTCGTCCTCGAGCTGGCGGATCTGCTTGCTGATGCCCGGCTGCGACGTGAAGAGCGCCTCGGCCGCGTCGGAGACGTTGAGGCCGTGGTCGACCACCGCGCAGAGGTACTTCAGTTGCTGGAGATTCACCGCGTTATAACCAATTGGTAGATTTCTGCGACAATTATATATCCGAACGAGAGTCGTCCGTGGCCCAATACTTCGCCGTCCATCCTTCCGATCCGCAGCCGAGGCTCATCCGCCAGGCGGCCGGCGTGCTGCGCGACGGCGGCATCGCGGCGTATCCGACGGACTCGAGCTACGCGCTCGGATGTCACCTGGGCGACGCCGATGCCGCACAGCGCATGCTCGCCCTCCGCGGACTGGGCGAGCGGCACTTCCTCACGATCCTGTGCCGGGACCTGGCGGACGTCGGGCGCTTCGCGCGGCTTTCGAACTGGCAGTTCCGCATCGTGCGCCAGGGCGTTCCGGGCGCTTTCACGTTCGTGCTTCCGGCCACGCGCGAGGTTCCGCGGCGGGTGACCAACCGCAAGCGCAACACCGTGGGGCTGCGCGTGCCCGACCATCCCGTGGTCCGCGCGCTGATGGCCGAGCTCGACGAGCCCATCCTCTCGACCACGCTGATCCTTCCCGGGCAGGAGGCGCCGCTCAACGATCCGCACGAGATCCGCGAGCGGTTGCAGTCCGCGGTCGACCTCGTGATCGACGCGGGTCCGTGCGCGGCCGTGCCCACGACGGTCGTCGATCTCTCCGCCGAGCCGGGCGCCGTGATCCGGACCGGCGGCGGCGACCCCGCCCGCTTGGGCCTCGCCACTTGAGGTAAAATGATCGGGTAAATGGATTTTTCGCTCGAGACCGCAGTGCTCTGGGTGGTGCCTGTGGTCCTTGCGATCACGTTGCATGAAGCCGCCCACGGATTCGTGGCCCGCGTCTTCGGCGACCAGACGGCGTGGATGCTGGGGCGGGTGACGCTCAACCCGCTGAAGCACATCGACCCCATCGGCACGATCCTGGTGCCGGGTGTCCTGTTCCTGCTGAAGGCGCCGTTCCTGTTCGGCTGGGCGAAGCCGGTGCCGGTCAATTTCGGCAACCTCCGGCATCCGAAGCGCGACATGATCTGGGTCGCGGGCGCCGGTCCGATGGCGAACTTCGCGATGGCGGTGGCGTGGGCGCTGCTCATGGGCGCCACGAGTCCCTCGGGGCCGTGGGCGAGCAACGGTCTTTACGTGATGGCGGATGCGGGCGTGTCGATCAACCTGGCGCTGCTGGCGTTGAACCTGCTTCCGATTCCGCCGCTGGACGGCGGTCGCATTGCCGTGGGGCTCCTGCCCATGCCCGCGGCGCTGCTTCTGGCGCGCGCGGAGCCCTACGGATTTTTCGTGATCCTGGCCCTGATCGCGATCCCGGGCGCGCTGTGGACGATCCTCGGGCCGATTTACCGGATGTTCGCGGTTCTTGTTTTCGCACTGGCGGGCGGCTAGCGGCTTTCGTTGCCGCGGCCCCGCCCATAACGACGACGATCTCACATGTTCGCTGACCGCGTGTTGTCGGGCATGCGCCCGACGGGTCGCATGCACATCGGCCATTACCATGGCGCCCTCAAGAACTGGGTGCGCCTCCAGGAGGAGTACGAGTGCCTGTACTTCGCCGCGGACTGGCACGCGCTCACCACCGACTACGCATCGCCCGAGAACATCGCGGCGATGACGTGGGAGATGATGATCGACTGGCTCGCGGCCGGGCTCGATCCCGCGCGGTGCACCATGTTCATCCAGTCGCGCGTCATGGAGCATGCCGAGCTCACGCTGCTCCTGGGAATGATGACGCCCATCGGCTGGCTCGAGCGCGTGCCGACGTACAAGGACCAGCAGCAGAAGCTGCAGGACAAGGACCTGTCGACGTACGGCTTCCTGGGCTACCCCATGATGCAGGGCGCCGACATCCTGATCTACCGCGCCAACATGGTGCCGGTGGGCGAGGACCAGGTGTCGCACGTCGAGCTCGTGCGCGAGATGGCGCGCCGCTTCAACAACATCTACGGCCGCGAGCCCGGCTTCGAGGACAAGGCGAAGGCCGCGATCAAGAAGCTCGGCGCGAAGAAGGCGCGGCGCTACGACGAGCTCCGCACCGCGTTCCAGGAAAAGGGCGACGAAGCGGCTCTCGAGGCCGCGCGCGATCTCTTGAACGACACGCAGAACCTGGCGCTCGGCGATCGCGAGCGCCTCTTCGGCTATCTCGAGGGCTCGCGCCGGATGATCCTTCCCGAGCCCGAGGCGCTCCTGACCGAGAACGCGAAGGTGCCGGGGCTCGACGGCCAGAAGATGTCGAAGTCGTACGGCAACTCGATCCTCCTGCGCGAGGATCCCGCGGAGGTCACGCGCAAGA
>JBGAIS010000186.1:0-6578 GCA_044225355.1 Casimicrobiaceae bacterium
CTCCTGCGGCGTGAGATGCGACGGGATGGCGGGCGCGGGCGGCGCGACCGGAGCCGCTGCGGGCGCGGGCGCGGGAGCCGGCGCGGGCGCAGGCTCCGGGGCGGGCAGAGGGGGCGGCGGCGGCTCGGGCTCGGGCGCCGCGACGACCTCGGGCTCGGGGGGAGCCGGCGGCGGCAGCTCGATCACCTCGTCCGCGGCCGGCGCAGGCGCCGCTTCTTCCTCGCGACGGACGAGCACGCGCTTCTTGCGCACCTCGACCTGGATCGTGCGCGACTTGCCGGTGGAATCGGCCGCCTTGATCTCGGTGGTCTGCTTGCGGGTGAGCGTGATGCGCTTCTTGCTGTCGGCAGCGGCGCCGTGCTGCTTGCGAAGGTAATCGAGCAGGCGCGTCTTGTCCTGCTCGGTGAGGTTGTCGCCGGCTTTCTTCACGTCGACGCCGGCGGCTGCGAGCTGCTCAAGCAGCGCGCCGGCCGGCATCTTGAGCTCGGTCGCGAATTGTTCGATGGTCGATTGCGGCATACGTTATCTCCTGCGGATCACCTCGTGACCGCACCCGGCGCGCCGGCCGCATCGGCCGGAGTGTCGAACCAGTGCGCGCGCGCCTTCATGATGAGGTCGACGGCACGCTCGTCGCTGATGCCCGTCATCTCGGTGAGCTCGTCGGTGGCAAGGTCGGCGAGTGCGTCGCGCGTCGTCACGCCGCCGGCCGCGAGCTTGCTCGCGATCTCGGTGTCCATGCCTTCGAGAGACAGGAGCTGCTCCTCGACGTTCTCGACCGACTCCTCGCGCACGATCGCCTCGGTGAGGAGCGCGTTGCGCGCGCGGCTGCGGAGCTCGTTCACGGTGTCCTCGTCGAACGACTCGATCTCGAGCATCTCGTTGATGGGCACGTAGGCCACTTCCTCGAGCGACGTGAAGCCTTCGCCGATCAGGATGTCCGCGACCTCCTCGTCGACGTCGAGCCGGCTCATGAAGAGCTCGCGCAGGCGGCCCGTCTCGCTCTCCTGCTTCTGCTGCGATTCCTCGACGCTCATCAAGTTGAGCTGCCAGCCCGTGAGCTCGGAGGCGAGGCGGACGTTCTGGCCGCTGCGACCGATGGCGATGGCCAGGTTCTCCTCGTCCACCACGACGTCCATCGCGTGCTTCTCCTCGTCGACGAGGATGCTCTGGACCTCGGCGGGCGCGAGGCCGTTGATGACGAACTTCGCGGGATCTTCGGAGTACAGGATGATGTCGACGCGCTCGCCCGCGAGCTCGTTGGTGACCGCGGTGACGCGCGAGCCGCGCATGCCGATGCACGTGCCCTGCGGGTCGAGGCGCGGGTCGTTCGACTTGACCGCGATCTTGGCGCGGATGCCGGGATCGCGCGCGGCGGCCTTGATCTCGATGAGACCTTCCTCGATCTCGGGCACCTCGAGCTCGAACAGGCGCACGAGGAAGTCGGGCGACACGCGCGAGAGGATGAGCTGCGGCCCCTTGGCGGTGCGGTCGATCTTCATCACGTAGGCGCGCACGCGGTCGCCGACGCGCAGCATCTCCTTCTGGATGAGCTGGTCGCGCGGGATCACGCCTTCGATGCGTCCCGACTCGACGATCACGTTGCCGCGCTCGATGCGCTTGACGGTGCCGGTGAGGAGGTTGTCCTCGCGCTCGAGGAAGTCGTTCAGGATCTGCTCGCGCTCGGCGTCGCGGATCTTCTGCAGGATGACCTGCTTCGCGGCCTGCGCGCCGATGCGGCCGAACTCGATGGGCTCGAGCGGCTCCTCGACCACGTCGCCCAGCTTGAGCTCGGGGTCGCGCTCGAGAGCGTCGGTGATCGCGAGCTGGTACGCGGGCTCCTCGTGCTCCTCGTCGGGCACGACGGTCCAGCGGCGGAACGAATCGTAGTCGCCGGTCTCGCGATCGATCGCGACGCGCGCGTCGATCTCCTGGTTCGGGAAGCGCTTCTTGGTGGCCGACGCGAGCGCCGACTCGAGCGCGACGAAGACGATCTCCTTCGGCACGTTCTTCTCGCGCGCGAGCGCATCCACCAGAAGCAAGAGTTCGCGATTCATTTGCCTTTTCTCCACTCGATCTTGGGGACGAGCCGTGCCTTGTCGATGGCCGCGAACGGGAACGACTTGCGTCCCGCCGGCGTATCGAGGAGGACGTCCTCATTGTCGACGCCGCGCAGCACGCCCTTCACGCGGCGCGCGCCGTCCGTCATTTCACGCAGGTGCAGTTGCGCTTCCTCTCCCGCGAAACGCTCGTAGTCGGCGAGCTTGCGAAGCGGCCGGTCGAGGCCGGGCGAGCTCACCTCGAGACGCTCGTAGCTGATGTTCTCGACCGTGAAGAGGTGCGTCAGGTGGTTGCTTACCCTCGCGCAATCCTCGACGTCCACGCCCGCCGGCTTGTCGATGAAGACGCGCACGAGCCCGGCCCGGGGCTGAAGCTCCCAGTCCACGAGCTCGAACCCCATCGGGGGTAGCGTCGTCTCCAGCAATTCGCCAAGTCTCATGCGCTTTTCTGCGTCCGAAAAAGAAAATGGGCTGTGCCAGCCCATTTCTTGCAAAGAAAACCAATGATCTAACGCGCTATTCTAGCAGAATCGCCCGCCTGCTAGAAGGTTTCTGGGCCTCCGGCACGCTACACTTTCGTCCACCCACGACCCTCCCGGACCTCCGGAGCGCCGCCAGGCCCGAGCCGATGCCCATCGCCATCCACGGCGACCTCACCTGCGATCTCCTGCCGGGGCTCGCCAACCGGCACGGCCTCATCACCGGCGCCACGGGCACCGGCAAGACCGTCACCCTGCAGGTCATGTCCGAGCGCCTCTCGGCCGAGGGCGTCCCCATCTTCATGGCCGACGTGAAGGGCGACCTTGCCGGCCTGAGCCAGGCCGGCAAGGATTCGCCCAAGCTCGCCGAGCGCCTGGCCCACATCGGCGCGGAGGCGCCCAAGTTCGCGGCCTTCCCGGTCACGTTCTGGGACCTCTACGGCGAGCAGGGCCACCCGGTGCGCGCGACGGTATCGGACATGGGCCCGCTGCTCCTGGCGCGCGTCCTCAACCTCAACGAGACGCAGGAAGGCGTGCTCACGCTCGCTTTCAAGATCGCCGACGACGGCGGGCTCCTGCTGCTCGACCTCAAGGACTTGCGCGCGCTGCTCCAGCATATTGGGGACAACGCGCAGCAATTCCAGACCGGCTACGGCAACGTGTCCGCGGCGTCCATCGGAGCCATCCAGCGCGGGCTCCTCACGCTCGAGCAGCAGGGCGCGGACAAGCTCCTGGGCGAGCCCATGCTGAACGTCGACGACCTCCTGCAGACGGTCGACGGCAAGGGCGTCGTCAATATCCTCGCCGCGGACCGGCTCATGCAGTCGCCCAAGGTCTACTCGACGTTGCTCCTCTGGCTCCTGTCCGAGCTGTACGAGCGGCTGCCCGAGGTCGGCGATCGCGACAAGCCGAAGCTCGTGTTCTTCTTCGACGAGGCGCACCTCCTCTTCACCGACGCGCCGAAGCCGCTGCTCGAGAAGATCGAGCAGGTGGTGCGGCTCATCCGCTCCAAGGGCGTCGGCGTCTACTTCGTCACGCAGAACCCGCTCGACGTGCCAGACACGGCGCTGGGACAGCTCGGCAACCGCGTGCAGCACGCGCTGCGCGCGTTCACGCCGCGCGACCAGAAGGCGGTCAAGGCCGCGGCCGAGACCATGCGCGCGAACCCCAAGTTCAGCACGGAAGCCGCCATCACCGAGCTGGGCGTCGGCGAGGCGCTCGTGTCCTTCCTGGACGAGAAGGGACGGCCGAACGTCGTCGAGCGCGCCTTCGTGCTGCCGCCCGCGAGCCGCATCGGCCCCATCACGCCCGAGGAGCGCAAGGCGGTGATGGCCGCGTCGCCGGTCGCGGGCGTGTACGACAAGGTGGTCGATCGCGAATCCGCGTACGAGAAGCTTCAGGCGCGCGCCGAAACCGCGGCGCAGAGCGCGCCCGCGGCGCCCGGAGGCGCCGCGTCCGGGACGAGCTCCGGCGGCGTGATGGACGGCCTCAAGGACATGATCTTCGGGTCCACGGGCCCGCGCGGCGGTCGCCGCGAGGGCATGCTGGACGCGATGGCCAAGACCGCCGGGCGCACGGCCAGCAGCGCCATCACGCGCGAGATCGTGCGCGGCGTCTTAGGCTCCCTCCTGGGCGGCAAGCGCAAGTGACGCGGCATTCCTCAACGCCGGACATCTCGCCTGCGTGGCGGCGCGACGTATCCACCGCTACAGCGCCATGAGCGCTCCTGCCCTCTTCCTGGGGCACGGCAGTCCCATGAACGCGCTGGAGCACAACGCGTACACGCAGGCGTGGGCGTCCGCCGGCGCGCGCTTCGGCAAGCCCGCGGGCATCGTCGCGATATCCGCGCACTGGTACGTGCGCGGCACCGCGGTCACGGCGATGCCGCGCCCGCCCACCATCCACGACTTCGGCGGATTCCCGCCGGCGCTGCATGCGTACGAATATCCCGCGCCAGGCGACCCCGCGCTCGCGGCGCGCGTGCGCGACCTCCTGGCGCCGCTCGACGTTCGCATGGACGCCGAGTGGGGCCTCGACCACGGCACGTGGTCGGTCCTGACGCACCTGTATCCCGAGGCCGACGTGCCCATCGTGCAACTCGCCATCGACGGGACCAGGCCCCCCGCGTTCCACTATGAGCTCGGCCAGCGCTTGGCCGCGCTGCGCGACGAAGGCATCATGCTCGTCGGCAGCGGCAACGTGGTGCACAACCTGCGCGTGATCCGCTGGGGAAGCGACGCCGCGCCGTATCCCTGGGCGACGCGCTTCAACGAGGCGGCGAGAGACTTCCTCGAGCGCGCCGATCACGCGCCGCTCGTCGACTATTCGCTGCTGGGCGACGCCGCGATGATGTCCATTCCCACCGCGGAGCACTACCTGCCGCTTCTGTACATCGCCGGCGCGCGACGCGACGGCGACGAGCTCACCATCCTCACCGACGGCATCGAGCTCGGGTCCATCAGCATGCTGTCGATCGCCTACTCGGAGAAATAGCGCCGGCGATAGTCCGCGGCCGCGCGGTCGACGGTCGCGCGATCGAGGCCGAACTGCTCGAGCGAGTAGCGGTGCACGCCCTTGTGATGCTGCGGGTGCGCCGCGAGCCAGTCGCGCATGCGTCGCTCGAAAAGCGCCGTGTAGGGGAGGTCGAAGCGCTCGTACAGCTCGCGCACCACGGCGACGGGATCGGCGACGAGCCTCGCGTAATGCACGTCCTGCACGCGCCCCGGCGGCATGCGATCGCGAGCCGCGTCGGCGCGCGCGGCGGATCGCGTGAACCAGTCGAGGGTCACCTTCCCCATGTGCGCGGGATCCACGGCGTCCGATCCCGCGCTGCGAATGATGGCGGCGAGGCTGCAGAGCGACGGAATCGACTCGGCGGGCTCGCGATGCGTCATCACGATGCCCGCGTCGGGAAACGTGTCGCCGAGGGCATCGAGGAAGCACAGGTGGGCGGGCGACTTGCTCACCCATCGGCGCCCCTGCGCGCGCATCATGAGGATCTGGAGCTGCGCGCGATACAGGCCGTACGCCTCGCGCACCTCGGCCGCGGGCGATGAGAGCAGGCGCTCCCAATACGACGGAATGTCGAGGTAGAGGAAGAACGTGGGGCTCAACCCCGACGTCTCGAGCAGCGGATAGCATTCGTCCGGCTCTCCCGCGCGGACGTCGTGGGCGATGGCGAGGCCCGGGAGATACTTGTGGAGGCGCGCGAGCTCGCGCTCGCATCGCGCGTAGCGGGGATCGTCTCGCCCGGCATCGGGCAGCGGCGGCGGCACGGGCGCGTTGATCTCCCACAGCCGCGGCGCGCGCGCCTGAGGGTCCTGCGCGAGCAGGAGGTAGAGGAGCGTCGTGCCCGTACGCGGCTGTCCCACCACGAAGAGAGGTCGGGAAATCTTTACGTCGTGCGTGGCGGGATGCTCGCGCAGCCACTGCCGCGCGCGCATCCGGTTGCCAATGACGTTCGCGAGCCGTTCGCGCACAATCCAGCGGCCGACATAGTTGAGATTCGCGGGGCCGTTGGCGTCGTCGAGGAGCGTTTGCAGCCGATCGACGAACGCCGCGTCGTCGTCCGCGTCGAGCCTCGCGCCATCGATGCCCGACGCGCGCGCGAGCGACGCGACGTCGAGCCGCGGCGATCGCATGCCCACCGCGCGAAGCGCACGACCCCACGCGTTGGCGAAGCGAAGCGAAAGCGGTCGATGCGGCCCGGCGAACGTCGGCGCGCCCGATGCGGTGTCGGTCATGGACGTCATTGTGTCATCGCGCGCACGACGCCCGCACGCGATCCGCAAGTCGCGGAAGATGAAACGCTCCTCGCGAGCGCGTCGCGACCCGCACGGCAGCGAGAGCGTTGTCGAGGCCGAACACCGAGCAAAGCGAGGTCAGAAAGCGAAACGCCCAGCGGGGGGCTGGGCGTTTGGCGTTGAAGGTGCCTGACGATGACCTACTTTCGCACGGGAGGTCCGTACTATCATCGGCGTACCGCCGTTTCACGGTCCTGTTCGGGATGGGAAGGAGTGGGGCCAGCGGGCTATGGTCGTCA